>JACFNJ010000016.1 GCA_019454865.1 Bacteroidia bacterium | reverse complement strand
ATCTAAAAAATGTGCAGCAATTTGATTTAGTACTTGCCCTTTAAATGGAATTGGTCGTTTTAATACTGTATCAAAAGCACTAATCCTATCACAGGCTATCATTACTAAATATTTGTTACTAATATTATATACATCACGTACTTTTCCGCGATAAAAGAATTTTTGGTTTCTAAAAAAATAATTGGTTGATATAATTGCGTTATTCATATTGTTAAGAAATAAGAGGTCAAATGTAAAAAACTAAATTATTAATTGAATAGTTTTTTTATTCTTGTTCATACGCCTTAATGATGTCTTTCACTAATCGGTGTCGCACTACGTCTTGATGCGTTAGGTATGCGAAGTGTATGCCTTTTATGTTGTTTAAAATCTGTACTGCTTTTACTAAACCCGATTGTGTTTTTTTGGGCAAATCTATTTGTGATAAATCCCCGGTAACGATAAATTTAGCATGTGGTCCCATTCGAGTTAAGAACATTTTTAATTGCAAATCGGTAGCATTTTGAGCTTCATCCAATATTACATAAGCATTATCTAAAGTTCTACCACGCATAAAAGCAAGTGGTGCTATTTCAATTACCCGATTTTCTATTGCTTGTTTAAGTTTTTCGGAAGGTAACATATCATCCAATGCATCGTATAAAGGGCGAAGGTATGGGTCAATTTTTTCTTTTAAATCACCCGGTAAAAAGCCTAAGTTTTCGCCAGCTTCTACAGCAGGTCGAGTTAATACAATGCGTTTAATTTCTTTGTTTTTAAGTGCTTTAACATCTAATGCTACAGCAGTATATGTTTTACCGGTTCCGGCCGGACCAATGGCAAATAATATGTCGTTGTGCTGCATCAATTCCACCATTTTCTTTTGGTTTGGTGTTTTGGCTCGAATTATTTTTCCGCCATTGCCGTGCAGTATTATATCCGAATTGTTATCCGTGTGTCCGTTTGTTGTATCATTTTCAACAGATTCACCCAAAAACATTTCTATTGCATTTTTGTCTAACATACCATATTTCTTACTCCACAGGCTCATGTGCTGTATTTGGTTTTCAAATTCTTCAATTTCTTTTGCCTCTCCATTTACATACAATTGGTTTCCTCTGGATACTATTTTCAACTTTGCAAAATGCTGTTGAAATAATTTGAGGTTGCTGTTGTTAATACCTAATAAATCAGTAGGAGAATGTGTATCTAACGTAATTTCTTTTTGTATCAAGTGTATAGTTTTATAGATAATTTTTACAAATGTGATTAAACAAATATATATTAAGCAAACACAAAAAAAGAACTATCAAACTTTTTTAGCAAATTGCAAGGCAATATTTATTTCTATTTAATAGAATGCAAATTATAACAATTATTAGCGATTATGGAGAAAATACATACTATACAGCCGCTTTAAAAGCAAAGTTGCTGGATGTATTACCATCTGCTATGCTTGTTGATATATCGCATCACATTCCTTCTTATGATTTAACCCAAGCAGCATTTTTACTGCAAAATTGCATCACTGATTTTAAAGACGGAACAATTCATATTGTAGCAGTTGAAACTAACTTAAAATTATACAAACGTGTTTTAATTGGTAAATACAAGAACCAATGGGTGATTACGGTTGATAATGGTTTTTTGACCATGATGGATATAGCCTGGGATGAAATTTATACTTGGAAGTTTTTACCCAATGGTGCTGATTTTTTATCCCCAGAAACATTGATTTTTCCTGAAATAGCATTTCAATTACAATTGAATAAACCGGAGGAGTTTTTTGAGAAAACCACTCCAGTAATTATTGCCAACAGGTTAAATGCAGTAGTGGAAAGTAATCAAATACGTGCAACTATTATACATGTAGATGGGTATGATAATGCAATTACCAATTTAAATAAAAATGAATTTGATGCTTGGATAGGAGAGAGTGCTTATAAAGTAATTTATCGAAGAAATGAAACGCTTACTCGTATAGAAACAAACTATGCTGCTGTTGGCAGCGGGTATGGGGTTGCAGTATTTAATGAAAAAGGGTGGTTAGAAATAGCCATTAATAAAGGAAATGGTAAAACCTTGTTGGGTTTAAAGTTGGGTGACCAAGTTATAATTGAAAAAGATAATGATTAATAGAATTGTTCGTTTGTCGTTTCAGACACATTTGGTGGATGATTTTTTACGAGTGTTTGAAAACAGTAAAATCCAAATTGCTGAATTTCCGGGATGTAGAGGACTTTCATTGCTTAAAGATGCAAATCACACCAATGTGTTTTATACCTATAGTTTGTGGGAAACTGCGTTGGATTTGGAAAATTACCGAAACTCTGAATTGTTTAAAACAACTTGGGCAGCTACTAAAATATTGTTTAATGATAAGCCTATGGCTTTTTCAACCATTGTACACCAAAAGGTAAAATAAAATGATAAGGCTGAGGTTAATTATATTTTTATATATAGGTATTTTAACTGTCGGGTATGCAGCCCCATTGGATTCATTGCGTATTGATACAATAAAAGGGCAACGGTTTATAATACATAAGGTGGACAAAAATCAGACATTAAACGATATAATTAAACGATACAAAACCACAATTGATGAAGTGGTAAAGTTTAATAAAATCGAAAAGAATAAAGTTGCAAAAGGTGATGTGATTCGTATTCCGTATAACCCGAAAGTAGTAAATGGACAAAAACAAACTACCGATTCAATTTCAGTTGATCAGGCACATGCAAATGCCCAAAGTATAGAGACCGTAAAGGTATATACACACCAAGTACAAGGTAGCGAAACTGCTGATAACATTGCGAAAAAATACAACATTTCACTTGCTCAACTGAGCAAATGGAATAACCTGAAAGCAAATAAAATTTCAATTGGGCAAGTGCTTATAGTAGATGAAGCAGCAACTGCAAAACCTTATTATAGAATGAATGGACCGGAATCGCAAATGCCTATTGTGCCGCAACAAGCCAAGCTAGCAACCGATTCAATAATAGAACAACAAGGTATAGCATATATTGATGAAACCGCACTCGTATTGCATCCGGATGCTCCGATAGGAACAATAATAAAGGTAATAAATATTGAAAATAATAGGCAGTGTTTAGTAAGAGTTACTGGGCAATTGGATAAATCCAAATACAAAAGTTTTATAATTTCAATAGGAAAAGAAGCCGAAGAAAAATTAGGTGCATCATCCGTTACACTACGTGTAAAAATTATGTACGTGGTAAAATCTTAGCAGTTATATTATTGTTAAAGAGTACTGGAATTAATATAAAAAGCAAAGTACACACAACACCAATTTGTGTTTCTATCATTGCTTCAAACTGAAATGCTAATAGCAAAATAACATAACCTACCTGAATAATTTCAATGGTATAACCTTTGTTGAGCCAAAGTGGTGCCGTAAAGCTGATAATAAATATTCCTAAGCCAATTAATCCGGTTGCTGCTAAGTAATAAATAAATTGATTGTGTGGAATAATTGGAGTTTCTACAGTAGGATAGAGTTGTTTAAACAATGCATCGTTTTTATCTTTTAAATCGCCTTGCCCACAACCAAACCAAATGTTTTCTTTAAAAATAATTAGTGCTGTTTGATACGATGCAACTCGAGTAGCAATTGAATTGAAGTTTGGATTTTCGGATTGTCGCACTACGGTAATATCCTGTATGGTATTGGTTATTTTGTTACGTAATGATGGTGATGCTAACAAACTAATGCTTGCAATGCTTACTATTAAAACTGATGCGATGGTAATGTGTTTTAAGTTTTTACTTGCCCAAAAATAATTTATTAATGCAATTCCAACTACGGCATAAAGTGCCAATAATCCGCTTCGAACCGAATAGATATGTAAGAAAATAAACAAAAAAAGTAAGGCAGATAAAAAGATATATGTTGCTTTACTTTGTTTAAATAACAATATGTTTTTTAAATAATAATAGCACAGGTAAATAGCAAAAACTACCAATAAGCTAAACCGAATATGATTTATTGGTCCGGGCATTATTTTCGACTCTAAGTACAGTTGATTGATGGCATCAAAGTTTAGAACATAATTGGTTAAAATGCCTATTACAGTTAATACAATTGTTAGTATATACACTTTAAGTATGCTTTGCAATTGCGAGGGTTTAATACTGCCTATGCTTGGTATAATTACCGCATATAGCAAAAAGGGCAATTTTATTTGCAATCGCTCTGCCAGGTATTTCCAATTGTTGCTATAAAAAAAACTAAACAATAAAAACAAAAAGCTAAAGCTAAACAGAAGCATCGCTCGGTTTTGAAAAAAGTTTTTAAATAATGCAGTTGGAGCAGTAAGCAGCAAGATACTTGCTACGTGCAATCCCATGCTAATACTTAAAACTGCTTGTGCTTTTTCGCCCAAAATAATGCTTACAAACAACAAACATGTAGTAATTGTAAATAGCTGTTCTTTGTAAGCGCTTAAATGGAGCATTGGTGTATAATTATACTTTGATTACAGTAAATTTTTAAATTTATTAGGTTTTAACTTTACGTTTAGGCAAAACGATTTCCAACCCAAACAAAGCGTTTTACTATAAACTCGGTAGTGGTTAGGCTTGCATTTCCTGCTGCATTACCTCCCGTAACATGAAAATCACTAAATGCTGCATGCGAATTGATAAATGCTGCACCTGTAAAATTAAACGACACCGGTGTAAACACACTATTCATTGCTTGCTCTATGGTATGCATGGTTTGTTCATCGGTAGTGTATGCACCACATGTAATTGCTCCTTTTTCTTCTGCTAATTTTTGGGCTAAAGCAATTGAATTTGCTGTTGAAGCTGTTTTGATTACAAAAACAATGGGTCCGAAACATTCTTTATTAAAGCTGTTGTATTCGTTTTCGCTTATACGAATTACCGCAGGAGTAGCAATTCTGGCATCTTTAAACTCCTCATTCACTATGGTTTTACTTGCAAGCACTACTTCACCACCTAATGTGTTTACATTCTTTAAACGATTTAATGTAATTTCGGATTGAATTGCACCCAATGTTCCTGCACCTGCTTTTGGGTTATCTACCAATGCAGTTATACTTGCACAAATGCCACTTACTACTTCATCATAACTTAATACACCATCGGCTGTTTTTATTCCGTTTTCAGGAACAAAAATATTTTGTGGTGCAGTACACATTTGTCCGCTATACAAACATGCACTGAATGCTATATTACCAAATACGGCTTTGGCATCCGAAACACTATCTAAAATAATGCTGTTAACTCCGGCTTTTTCAGTAAATACAGTTTTATTAAGCGATTCTATATAATTGCCAAACTCGCTGTTACCTGTATAATCTACAAGTTTTATTGCAGCATGTTCAGCAAGTTGTTTGGTAATTGGCGCATCTGGTGTATCAGCAGCAAGCTGAACTACACATGGATTTACGTTTTGTTCAGCCAATACTTTTTGAATTTCGGCAACCACAATAGCTATGGGTAAAATTGCTTTTGGGTGTGGTTTTATAATTGAAGCATTTCCGGTAATTAGGTTGGCAAATAATGCCGGAACCGTATTCCAAACAGGGAAAGTGCTGCATCCGATAACTAAACCAATGCCTTTGCCTATTGCTTTCCAGTTTTTCTTTAGTTTTAAATCAAATTTCCCCATAGGTTTAATCCAATCGGTTTCGGTAGCTATACTTGTTATTTCTTTAAAACCGGTAATTACTGCTTCCAATGCACGGTCGTTGCTATGCGGGCCGGATGCCTGAAAAGACATCATGTAAGCTTGCCCTGTAGTGTGCATAGTTGCATAAGTAATATCAAAAAAACGATTTGAAATACGTTGCAATGCTTCTACTAATATTCCGGCACGCGTGTATATATCCGTATTTGCCCAGTTTTTTTGCGCATCATGTGCTTTAGTTACATACGTATTTATTGATACGTTTGGGTATTTTACTCCAATGCCTAATTGTAAAAATGGAGAAATTTCTTCGCCAACCCATGATTCAGCTTCACCTTGCAGCAACTCATTAAAATTGTTGTTCATTACAGCACTTATATATGCTTTACCTTTTAAGTCGCCATCTTCGGCATAAGCTTTTGGACTTTCCGGGTAAGGTGTATAATAACCACGTGTAGATAATGCAACCAAAGCAGCGTCAATGGTGGCTTTGTGTTTTTGATACAAGGTAGATGCAGTATTCATGTTTATCTTTTTTTTGAATTTTTATTGATTGCGCAAGTTACATTTTATGTTTTTTTCTACAAGATAATTTAATTGGGAGTTATTTTTGGTATGTATGAAAGAATAGGGGAGAATGTATAGGATAAATTTGAATCTTAAAATGTTTTCAAAATCCTGTTTTGATGTTAAGTAGAAGTTATTTTGTTTCTTTCTTCAGCTTTAAATGCTTTCGCTGGTAATTAAATAATATGCAACTGGCAGTACGGAGCATTAATAAACTTGAATTCTGATATCCGATTATGTCCATAAATTGCTTCAAATAGCCATTACGCAAATAACGAAACCTCTTTGTTGGTAAAAGTTACATGTATTTTTATTAATGTTACGCTGTCGAAATTATTAACCGAAAATTCACTCTTTTCCCTAATGCGGATTCAAGTCAATTAAACCAATTATTTCAGTATTTTTTAATGATGTGCAAAGGGTACATGTACATTGTACATTTGCTCTCTCTATTAAAAGAGCTTTTATAATAGAGAGAGCTTGTGATGCTTTAAATTAAAAAGGATAAATCAGTTTTTTACAAATTTTAAAGTACCCAAATTGGAAGCCCTAAGAAAATAAATACCCTTTCCAAGGTCAGATGTATTCACTGTAATATTATTTTGTTCTTTTGTGTTTAATAATTGGAAAGATTTAACAACCTTTCCCGTTATGTCCAACACAACTAATTCTGTTTCATTGTCTGATGTGGTATAGGTAATATTCAATTGATTGATAACCGGATTTGGGTAAATAGAAATTGAAAATTGTTCAATTGGATTATTAATTATTTTTGAACCTGTAAATGGACCGACAAACTTTAGCAGCCCCTTACCTCCCGCTTCTACGGGGCAAAAACTTAAGCCTGACTCCTTATTGTAAAAAGCCAACCACAAGTGCATCTCCGAGTCGAAATATTTCCAATTAATTGCACTATCGTTACTGTATATTGCACCTTCATCGCTACCTGCTAAGTAAAACGATTGATCATTCTCATTTTTTTTCTTAACATAAGTTACATCATTTATTGGAGGAAATATAGTGGTAGATGAATCCCAGGTAATACCACCGTCAGATGTATAATGAAGTGTTGCATAATTGAGTTGGCTTGCTTCGTTTGAGAGCCTTTTAAATGCGATTCCGTTTAAGCTATCCCTGAATGCCTTTGATACAAATAATTGATTTTTATAATTACTATTATTTAAAACAGTCCAACTTTTACCATAATCGTTGGTTTTAAAATAAAAACTATCATACGTGAGTATAGCTGTTGAAGAGTATTGATTCCAATCCATAAAATACTTTTTCGAGGTTACCCCATTTAAAATTGGCGGACATGCTGTTTGCTTATTCCAATTAATTCCACCATCACCGGATGTGTAATAATCAAAACATCCATTTGTAATTGAACTACCAAGTATAGCAAGATTGGATGTATCAAAACATATTGATTTTCCAAAACGTGGCATAATACTATCCCAAGTTATCCCCCCGTCAATTGTTTTATATAACTGTGTTCGAAAACTGCCTTTCGGGTCAGCATCAAGGTAGGCAATTTTGTCGGTTATAGCATATAAGAAATATATCCATTTAAAGGAAGTTGTACTTCGTATAAATGTTTCTAAGCCGTCATTACTTGTTAATACAACATGTGGTTCAAAAGTCTCTCCTGATTCTATCCCCCACATTTTTGTACTACTAGAATATTGTACGAAACTTATAAATTTATCGCTTGGATAATCTACTGTATTCCACTGAGCTTTGCTATTTATAGCAAAGCTCAATAGAAGAAATAAGTATAAATAACTTATCGTTTTCATATTTGATAATTTTTTAATTAATGTTTTCATAATGTTTAGAATGTTCTTGCAATATATTGGTTAATACTTAATTATGCAAATATTTTTACTAAAACTTAGTATGCTAAATTTTGTAAATTGCCCCTAACTGTAGTCAGCCTAACAGTAACATTAATACTTTAATGTTTATACTCAAAAAATCTATAAATTCAATTGAAAAATATCTAATCTATCCAAGTCAATTAAACCAATTATTTCAGTATTTTTTAATGATGTGCAAAGGGTACATGTACATTGTACATTTGCTCTCTCTATTAAAAGAGCTTTTATAATAGAGAGAGCTTGTGATGCTTTAAATTAAAAAGGATAAATCAGTTTTTTACAAATTTTAAAGTACCCAAATTGGAAGCCCTAAGAAAATAAATACCCTTTCCAAGGTCAGATGTATTCACTGTAATATTATTTTGTTCTTTTGTGTTTAATAATTGGAAAGATTTAACAACCTTTCCCGTTATGTCCAACACAACTAATTCTGTTTCATTGTCTGATGTGGTATAGGTAATATTCAATTGATTGATAACCGGATTTGGGTAAATAGAAATTGAAAATTGTTCAATTGGATTATTAATTATTTTTGAACCTGTAAATGGACCGACAAACTTTAGCAGCCCCTTACCTCCCGCTTCTACGGGGCAAAAACTTAAGCCTGACTCCTTATTGTAAAAAGCCAACCACAAGTGCATCTCCGAGTCGAAATATTTCCAATTAATTGCACTATCGTTACTGTATATTGCACCTTCATCGCTACCTGCTAAGTAAAACGATTGATCATTCTCATTTTTTTTCTTAACATAAGTTACATCATTTATTGGAGGAAATATAGTGGTAGATGAATCCCAGGTAATACCACCGTCAGATGTATAATGAAGTGTTGCATAATTGAGTTGGCTTGCTTCGTTTGAGAGCCTTTTAAATGCGATTCCGTTTAAGCTATCCCTGAATGCCTTTGATACAAATAATTGATTTTTATAATTACTATTATTTAAAACAGTCCAACTTTTACCATAATCGTTGGTTTTAAAATAAAAACTATCATACGTGAGTATAGCTGTTGAAGAGTATTGATTCCAATCCATAAAATACTTTTTCGAGGTTACCCCATTTAAAATTGGCGGACATGCTGTTTGCTTATTCCAATTAATTCCACCATCACCGGATGTGTAATAATCAAAACATCCATTTGTAATTGAACTACCAAGTATAGCAAGATTGGATGTATCAAAACATATTGATTTTCCAAAACGTGGCATAATACTATCCCAAGTTATCCCCCCGTCAATTGTTTTATATAACTGTGTTCGAAAACTGCCTTTCGGGTCAGCATCAAGGTAGGCAATTTTGTCGGTTATAGCATATAAGAAATATATCCATTTAAAGGAAGTTGTACTTCGTATAAATGTTTCTAAGCCGTCATTACTTGTTAATACAACATGTGGTTCAAAAGTCTCTCCTGATTCTATCCCCCACATTTTTGTACTACTAGAATATTGTACGAAACTTATAAATTTATCGCTTGGATAATCTACTGTATTCCACTGAGCTTTGCTATTTATAGCAAAGCTCAATAGAAGAAATAAGTATAAATAACTTATCGTTTTCATATTTGATAATTTTTTAATTAATGTTTTCATAATGTTTAGAATGTTCTTGCAATATATTGGTTAATACTTAATTATGCAAATATTTTTACTAAAACTTAGTATGCTAAATTTTGTAAATTGCCCCTAACTGTAGCTTTTTATACCTTAATTCTTTTAATTGGCAATTGTTTAAATTTAAATTGAGAGAATTGCATAGTATATTATGAAATTCCATTAAAAAAATGCTATTAAGTGTGCAAAGTGTATTGTGAATATTTATTCCTAAAACAGTTTTAATGAAAACACGTTAAATTGTTTTTTATAAAAAATCAATTCCAATTATTTGTTTGCTGTTTTTGCTTTACTTTTATTTGCCTTATGAGCAAAGAAATTGTAGTAAGCGGAATTCGCCCCACAGGCACATTACATTTAGGAAATTATTTTGGTGCTGTCCGAAACTTTATTAAAATGCAACACGATTACACGTGTTTCTTTTTTATTGCCGATTACCATTCTTTAACTACTCATCCCAATCCGGCTGATTTGCACAACAATGTTAAACAAGTTTTGGCAGAGTATTTGGCATGTGGCATTAGCCCCGAAAATTCTACATTATACATCCAAAGCGATTTACCCGAAATTCCTGAATTATACATGCTAATGAACATGCATGCATACAAAGGCGAGTTAGAGCGTGTAAGCTCATTTAAAGAAAAAGCACGTACCCAACCCGATAATATTAATGCCGGATTATTAACTTATCCGGTACTTATGGCTGCTGATATAATAATTCATAAAGCAGTAAAAGTACCCGTAGGTAAAGACCAGGAGCAACATTTAGAGATGGCACGCACTTTTGGCAACCGCTTTAACCGGATATATTCTACAACAATTTTTCCTGAGCCGCAAGCCTTCAATTATGGCAATGAGCTAATAAAAATTCCGGGATTACAAGGTGGAGGAAAAATGAGTAAAAGCGATGGCGATAACAATGTAATTAACTTGGTAGATTTACCGGAGCTGATTCGGAAAAAAATGAGCAAAGCGGTTACCGATACCGGTCCTACAATGCCAAATTCTGTACCTGCTGTACCCGTTCAAAATTTATTTGATATCATGCAATTGGTTTCAACTCCGGATACTTTGCAGTTTTTTACTAATGCCTATGCAAATTGTTCTATTCGCTATGGTGATTTTAAAAAACAATTGGCAGAGGATATAATTACTTTTTTAACTCCAATACGCGAAAAAATTGAACACATTAAAAGTGATGATGCATACTTGGCAAAAGTAGCAAAACAAGGTGCAGAAAAAGCAAGAGAAAGTGCGGCAAAAACACTAAATGAGGTGCGTGCAGCCATTGGCTTTAAGCGTTTTTATTGATTTACTTTTGTTTTATTGGTGCGATAAAGCCAGTCTGCTGTTTGGGTTTGTGCAAATGCATACTTTTTTAACAAGTCGGCTATGTCTTTAAATTCGTGTATGTAGTTTTTACTGTTTTTTTCATTCCGCTTGTATAAATATTCGTTGCCTGAATAGTAATATACATAAAGCCATTCGCTATTCATTGCTGCAAGTTTATCATCTGCCGAAAAATATATCATTCTGCGTGTATGTAGCAATGGCGAAACTCCAAGTGTATTGTTGTAATATGGTATTTGCAATACATTCATCAAATACGGATACACATCAACTTGTTGTACAAAATCATTTACTACCATTGGCTCATTTTTAGCCGGATTAAATAGTATAAAAGGAATATGGTGATAATTTAATGCAAAGCCGGAAATGGGTTCACCTACATTAAGTCCATGGTCGGCTATAAATAAAAAGATAGTGTTTTTATACCAAGGTTGTACTTTGCATAGTTGTAAAAATTCACCAATAGACCAATCTGCATAATGTACGGCATTAAAACTTTTGTCGGCAAATTTCTTTTTAAATGTTTCAGGTATTATATACGGGTCGTGGTTTGAACTGGTAAGTATTGTTGCAAAAAACGGTTTTGTACTTTTTGATAATTCATTTACTGCATAACTAAACAAGTATCTATCCGGAACGCCAAAAGGCCCAACTATGGCTGTTGGGTCATAATCATTTTGGCTGATTATTTTATCAAATGAATTGTAAGGAAGAAAAGCACCTAAATTATCAAAACTCTTATCGTGTGATGTAAAAAATAATGTTTCGTATCCGTTTTGTTTCAGTGTATAGGGTATGCCCGAATATTTTCTAAGCGGAACCGTACTCATTGGCCGAATTCTTTTTAATGCCGGAAATCCGTAAAGTGTTGAAAAAACGCCATTGTTTGTATGTATTCCTGCACTGTACATGTTAGTGTGCGTTATGGATATTTTACTTAAACTATCCAACACAGGAGTTAGCCCATCAGCAACATCACTTGGCTCCATGTATGCAGCACTCATGCTTTCCATTAGCACCAATATTACATTGGGTTTAGTATTGGTTTTTTCTGCCTCAATATATTGTGCAATTGGCGATATAGAGTCGATAACTGAATTTATATTTAAAAATTGTTTAGTTAGCTCCAATGCTTCATTTTCGGGCATTAACCCTGCTTTAGCTTCAAAACTTTTTATTAATGTGAAAATAGGATTTAATGCCAATTGATTAACTACAGCATTATCCGAAAAAAAAGCATCGCCTTCACGCAAAGGATGATCCATTCTTCCACGCATTCCAATAAATATAATCACTACCAATACAAAACTGATAACCGTATTTATTGCTTTTGAATACCCTTTGTGGTTGCCTATTTTAATAAATTGGTTTGCAGTTTTTATAATTAAAATGATAGTTACTAAACATGCCACACAAGCTATTGCCAAAGCCATTGCATGTAGTGTGTTACTTGTTAGCATTTCCATTAAAATTGCAGGGTTATTTACCCATTGAAATGCCGACTCTGTTAATTTATTTTTAAAGAACAAAAAATAGGGGATATCGGCAATGCTTAAAACCAATACCACCGGTAAAGTAAACACATAAAACCATTTTGTGATTTTAAAAAGTAATAATGAAGTTTTTTCAGAATCTCGCCATACTGAAAATAAAAATAACAATACCGGAAAAACACTCAAATAAGCAACTATAAAAAAATCAAAAGGCAAACTATACCATAAAACCCGATTGATTGTAGCTGGTGTTAAAGCTTGCTCACTCGCCTTAATTAATTGAATTAAACACAAGCGTGTTGCAAAAAAAATTAACAACGTATATACACCAACCAGTACAATAAACAGAATATGCAGTGTTGTTATTCGGTATGTAAATTTATACATAAGTATTGGTTGTGTATTGCACAAATATATACAGCAATTGAAATTTCTTTAAATACTATAAATATTTAAGTGAATTTTGATTTTTACCCTATTGGTATAATTTTATATTTGTACGGTTTTTATGATTAAAAAAATACACAACATAATTGCTCTTTCGCTTGCTGCGCTAATATTAATTAGCTCAATAGGGGTAGTAGCATTTAAAATGGATTGTGTAGAAGATAAAAGCAATTCCGTTGTATCGCTTTGGGATAATGAAGAATCATGCACGCACAACCAAGTGGATGAAATTGAAACTTCATGCTGCCATAAAGAAGAAAAACAATCGCCAAAATCGGATAATAAATCGTGCTGCAAGTTCAGTAATAATTATTATGTACTGAATAAGGTTTATGTTACATCAAATTTTAAAGTAAGCTTCAATGAAATTTTTTGTGCATTACCGGTACAATATTTTGAAGTAATTGAAACTCCACTAATATGTGTAGTTGATAACGAAAACCTTTCTCATAAGCCACCTTCCACACTTTTTGGAAGAGATTTTCAGGCACACTTACAAACATATTTAATTTAGGATTTTTAGTTTAATAACTACGTCTTGTACAAAGTCGTATAATAGATTATTAGCTTAAAATTTTAATTAAATGAAAAAATACATAACATTATTTTTTATGTTTAGTGCTTTGGTATTACAGGCACAAATAAAAGGGGTAGTTAGTGATAAACTATCCGGTGAAGCAATTATTGGAGCAAGTGTATTTTGGCAGATAGCACAACGTGGTGTTACAACAAATGCCGATGGAATTTTTGAAATTGCACTTCCGGCACGTGTTCCGGATAATTTAATTATTTCTTACATAGGGTATAAAGCTGACACTATTAAAAATATTACTTCTAATCGCGAAGTTGTAGTTCGACTAAACACCAACAAAGAATTAACAGAAGTTGAAGTTACGGCAGAGCGAGCAGCAATATCCGTAAATACAATCGAGCCATTTAATAAAATTAGCTTGGGTAAAGCGGAACTAAAAAAGGCAGCTTGCTGTAATTTAAGCGAAAGCTTTGAAACCAATGCCACTGTTGATGTTAGTTTTAGCGATGCCGTGAGCGGTACCAAACAAATTAAAATGCTTGGTTTAGAGGGGGCATATTCGCAGTTTACTTTTGAGCATCTTTCCGGTATTCGTGTGTTAAGTACCAATTATGGCTTGGGACACATTCCGGGTACTTGGGTTCAGGCTATTGATATTACCAAAGGAATTGGAAGTGTTGCAAATGGCTATGAAAGCATAAGCGGACAAATAAATATTGAATTGGATAAGCCGGAAAAAGCCCCACGTTTCTTTTTAAATTTATATGCAGGCGATGCCGGAAGGTTAGAAGCTAACATACAGGCAGCTCATCGGTATAATAAACATTGGAGTACATTGTTGCTAACACATATTAACGGCACAATGGTTTCTACCGATTATAACCACGATAATTATTGGGATGTACCTACCGGTTATCAGGTAAATTTATTAAATCGTTGGAAGTACGAAAACCCCGGCAAACTAATGACAAGTTTTGGAGTTCAAGCTATGATGGATGATAGGGTAGGAGGACAAAAAAGTTTTAAAACAAACTCCGATAACGAAAACAAAACAGCATACGGTGTGTTGATGAATATTAAACATTTAGAAGGATTCGGCAAAATGGCAATTGGTTTTAACAACCAGCCATACAAAAGTCTTGGCATCAATGCAACATCGCGCATTTATCAGCATCAGGCTACTTTTGGCGTTAAAAATTATACGGGAACAGAATATACTTACACCGGAAATTTACTTTATCAAAGCATAATTGGTAGTACCGATTATAAGTTTACAATTGGGTCAAATTTTATGTATGATAAATATGCTGAAAGCTATAACGATTCTGCATTTAACAGAACGGAAATTGTTCCGGGTGTTTTTGGTGAATTAAATTACGATATACCCGGCAAAACAAGTGTACTACTTGGTGTTCGAGGCGATTATCATAATATGTTTGGAGCAATTTTTACACCTCGTATTCATTTTAAACAGCATTTATTCAAATACACCGTATTTAGGGCAAGCGCAGGCAAAGGAATGCATGTAGCAAATGTGTTTATTGAAAATGCAGCAACACTTGCAAGCAATAGAATAGTATCCATTGAAGAAAAATTGAAGCCTGAAATTGCTTGGAATTATGGTACCTCTATTTCACATAGTTTTAAGGTTGGTTCAAGCAGCACTACTCTTTTGTTGGATATATATCGAACCGATTTTGAAAACCAGGTTGTTGCTGATTTATACACTTCGGCACATAAAATTAGCTTTTATAACTTGCAAGGCAAGTCATACAGCAACAGTTTACAAACCGAAATAATTATTGAACCGGTAAAAAAATTAGAGTTTCGTGCGGCATATAAATACCAGGATGTAAAGGCTACTTACAATAACAATTTGCTTGAAAAACCTTTAGTAGCACGTGATAGAGTTTTACTTAATGCTTCTTATGCTACTAAATTTGATAAGTGGAAATTAGATGCTACTTATAAATGGTTTGGTATGCAGTCTTTGCCATCTACAAATAATAATGAGTTGGGAACAAGAGCCGGAAATTTTTATACGGTAAATGCACAAATTACACGCGGTTTCAAAAAATGGGAATTATATGTAGGTGTAGAAAATTTGTTTAATTACATGCAACATCATCAAATTGCTGATGCAAAAAATCCATTTGGCAATAATTTTGATGCAAGTGTAATATGGGGGCCTACAATGGGCAGAGTTTTATATACAGGATTAAGAATGACAATTAAATAATAATAATATGAAAAAAATAATAATTGCCCTTGTGGCTACAGTTGCATTTTCTCTGGGAGTTTATGCACAACAAAAAATGGATAGCTTAAGCTATAACGATAAAGGATTTGCAATAGCAAAAATCAAAACCAGCGCAGTGTGTAATATGTGTAAAGAAACAATCGAAAAAGCTATGGCATACGAAAAAGGTGTAAAAGATGGCGTACTGGATGTGGATTCAAAAATATTAACAGTAACTTTTGATACCAAAAAAACTGATTTGGATAAAATCAAAAAGGCAGTTTCCATGTCTGGCTACGATGCTAATGAAGTACCTGCAAATCCCAAAGCCTATAAAAATTTGCACGAATGCTGCAAAAAAGATGCTGAACATTAATTGGAATACGCCATTATAGACTTGTTTTATAGTGGCGTATAAAATATCCACAACGTTTATATTATCATATTTATGTTATAAACTTGTGCAATAACTTAGGATTACATTATGCACTTAGCAATTGCCGGAAATATAGGCTCAGGAAAAACCACTTTAACTACGTTACTATCTCGTCATTATAAGTTTGAACCACATTACGAAGATGTAGAAGATAACCCCTATATAAGTGATTTTTATGAAGATATGCAACGTTGGTCGTTCAACTTGCAAATTTATTTTTTAAATAGCCGTTTCAATACATTACTTCAATTACAAAAAGGAAAATCTAAGGTAATTCAAGACAGAACAATTTATGAAGATGCGTTTATTTTTGCGCCCAATTTGCATAGCATGGGATTAATGAGTACACGCGATTTTGAAACATACCAGAAAATGTTCGAGTCATTAAATCACTCCATAAAAGCACCGGATTTATTAATATATTTACGTGCAACTATTCCAACATTGGTAAATAATATACAAAAACGTGGACGCGATTACGAAGACAGTATTCGCTTAGATTATTTAAGACGATTAAATGAGCGTTATGAAGCCTGGATTAGCGGATACAAACAAAAACTTTTGATAATTGATGTAGATAACATGAATTTTGCAGATAAACCTGAGGATTTAGGCTTTATTATCAATAAAATAGATGCCGAAATAAACGGTTTGTTTTAGTCTAATAGCAAGCTAAATTTAGTTTTATCTTCTTCTTTTTTTACGCAATTTATTATTCGGTTTTTCTTTTCTTGGTGTAGGTTTTCTACTAGTAATTACTGATGCAATATTAAGGTCAATTTGCCTTTTTTGTAAATCAGCTTGTGCCACTACTACTTCTACCACATCACCCAATTGATATACCTTACGAGTTTTTCTGCCTATAACCCATTGGTTAATTTCATCATAGTCATAAAAATCGTCTGTTAAACTTGTTAGGCGTATCATTCCTTCACATTTATACTCCGTTATTTCTACGTATATACCCCATTCCGTTACACCACTTATTATACCTTTAAATGTATTTCCAATAAAATCTTTAATATATTCTACTTGTTTATATCGTATGCTTGCCCGTTCAGCTTCTGCAGCTTGTATTTCCATTTGCGATGAGTGTTTGCATTTTTCTTCATACGCAACAGCATCAGCAGATTTTTCATTATTTAAATAAGCATACAATAACCGATGTGCCATTAAATCAGGATATCTCCGTATAGGCGAAGTGAAGTGGGTATAGTAATCAAAAGCCAATCCGTAATGACTTGTTTTTTTTGTACTGTAATAAGCTTTCATCATACTTCTCACGGCCATACTCTGAATAATATTCTGTTCCGGTTTGCCTTCTACCTCACTTAATAAATTGTTAAATGAAGACGAAATACTTTTTTGTGAAGTGGTTTGAATGCTTAGTCCAAATCGAGATGCAAATAGATTGAAGAGCTTTAGTTTTTCTTCACTTGGTGGCTCATGTACTCTATATACAAATGTTTTTGTGGAGTTTTTCTTATCGGTTAAAGTCTTTATATATTCAGCTACACATTTGTTTGAAAGTAACATAAACTCTTCAATTAATTTATGTGCATCTTTTCTTATTTTCTTAACAATGCCAATAGGCTTATAGTTTTCATCCAATTTAAATTTTACTTCTTCTGTTTCAAAATTTACAGCTCCATTTTTAAATCGTTTCTCCTTTAAAATTTTAGCAATCGAATTTAAAATATTTATTTCCTCAAAAAAATCGCCAGTTTTATTTTCAATTCTTTCCTGTGCCTCTTCGTATGTAAATCTTCTATTACTATTTATTATTGTTTTCCCAATCCATTTATTTAATACTACACCTTCAGTATTCATAGTAAACACAGTACTAAAAGTTAGCTTATCCTCATTTGGTCGCAATGAACATACTCCATTCGAGAGTTTTTCGGGTAGCATTGGAATTGTTCTATCAACCAAATACACCGAAGTTCCTCTTTCATATGCTTCGTTGTCTATTTTACTGTTTGAAGTTACATAGTGCGAAACATCCGCAATATGAACCCCAATTTCATACACACCTTTTTCTATCTCTTTAAAGGATATTGCATCATCAAAATCTTTAGCATCCTCAGGGTCAATGGTAAAAGTTAAAGTGTCTCTAAAGTCCTTTCTGTTTTTAATTTCATTTTTTGAAATTTTAACTGTAATCTTTTCTGCATCTCGTTCTACATCCTTCGGAAAAGAATTTGCAAAACCAAATTCTGCTATAATAGCATGCATTTCCGTATTATGTTCACCGGGTTTACCAAGTATTTCAATTACCTCACCGGTTATGCCTTGTTTAATATCATGCCAATCCAATACCTTTACAAGCACCTTATCCCCATTTTTGCTTTTTAATAAATTATCACCTGAAATAAATATTTTATTTCTGAAACGTTTATCATCAGGTATTACCCAAGCATAATTATGCCCCAATTGTATTGTTCCAACGTATGAATCTCGTTTGCGTTCCAATATCTCTAAAATCTCACCCTCTCTTTTTCCATCCTTATTAATCCCAAAAACATTTACTTTTACTATGTCCCCATTTAAGGCAGTATTTAAATTATCAGAGCTTATTAATATATCATCTGCATCCGTTTCATCCGCTACGTATCCGGTTCCTCGTTGAGTAATCTCTAACTTACCGGTAGTAAATTCAATTCTACTTACTAATAAAAACTTACCTGGCAAAATCTCTTCAACGTATCCTTCTTTTTCTAAAATTTTTAGAGCCTTAATTACATGGTTCTTTCCCTCACTACTTGTAATATCTAAAGCAGAAGCAATTTGCTTATAATTATATGGCTTTTTTCTATTACTCTTAAATACAGACTCTACTTCCGATTTTATATATTTAAAGTTTTTTTCTTTCTTCATTTGTGTTTATAATTGTTTTTACAAGCGATAAATTTGATAATAGCTTGATGATGTTTTCAAAGGTTCAAATTATTTTAAATAACTAGGATATAAAAAATATTATATTTTTAATATTTTTATTTCTCTGAAAATAAACATTTTATTTATCTACCAATCACTTTTCATCATATTAACTAAAAAATATTTGTCAACACACAATAAAATACTACTTTTGCATCCCGATTTGGAGAGGGGTAATGGGTAGATAGAAGCAGAAACAAATCGAAGCAAAGGGAGTTAAGTAATAGAATTAGGTGGTGATTTTGAGGTGGAAAGAAAATAAATAAAATACTACTTGACAAAAGAAATAAAACACATACCTTTGCATCCCCTTAACGAAGGGTGAAATTAAGAGACAAATATAAACGACCTTGCGAAAGGTTACATATATTAAAGTTCTTTGAAGTAATGAAATAGCAGAAGCTTGAAGTACAATTCAAGTCAATATCCAAGAGTTTAGACAATCAAATCAAACAACTTTTAGTATGAAGAGTTTGATCCTGGCTCAGGATTAACGCTAGCGGAAGGCATAATACATGCAAGTCGAACGGGATAGAGCTTAGCAATAGGTTCTTGAGAGTGGCGCACGGGTGCGTAACACGTGTGTAACCTACCCTTAATAGGGGGATAGCCTCTTGAAAGAGAGATTAATACCCCATAATATATTGAATAGGCATCTATTTGATATTAAAACTACGGTGATTAAGGATGGGCATGCGTCTGATTAGGTAGTTGGAGAGGTAACGGCTCACCAAGCCAACGATCAGTAGGGGGTCTGAGAGGATGTCCCCCCACACTGGTACTGAGACACGGACCAGACTCCTACGGGAGGCAGCAGTAGGGAATATTGGACAATGGGGGCAACCCTGATCCAGCCATTCCGCGTGCAGGAATAAGGCCCTATGGGTCGTAAACTGCTTTTGTATGGGAAAAAATCACTTTACGTGTAAGGTGTTGATGGTACCATGAGAATAAGGATCGGCTAACTTCGTGCCAGCAGCCGCGGTAATACGAAGGATCCAAGCGTTGTCCGGATTTACTGGGTTTAAAGGGTGCGTAGGCGGAGGATTAAGTCAGTGGTGAAAGCTGGTAGCTTAACTATCAAATTGCCATTGAAACTGATTTTCTCGAGTACGATTGAGGTAGCTGGAATGTAACATGTAGCGGTGAAATGCATAGATATGTTACGGAACACCAATTGCGAAGGCAGGCTACTAAGTCGTAACTGACGCTGAGGCACGAAAGCGTGGGGATCAAACAGGATTAGATACCCTGGTAGTCCACGCCCTAAACGATGAGTACTAGATGTTGGTCCCATAGGGGTCAGTATCCAAGCTAACGCATTAAGTACTCCACCTGGGAAGTACGATCGCAAGGTTGAAACTCAAAGGAATTGACGGGGGCCCGCACAAGCAGTGGAGCATGTGGTTTAATTCGATGCAACGCGAAGAACCTTACCTAGGCTTGAAATGCAAGTTGTACCTGCCCGAAAAGGCGGGGAACCGCAAGGAAAACTTGTACAGGTGCTGCATGGCTGTCGTCAGCTCGTGCCGTGAGGTGTTGGGTTAAGTCCCGCAACGAGCGCAACCCCTACCGTTAGTTGCCAGCATGTTAAGATGGGGACTCTAACGGAACTGCCGGCGCAAGCCGTGAGGAAGGTGGGGATGACGTCAAATCATCACGGCCCTTACGTCCTGGGCTACACACGTGCTACAATGGTCGATACAATGGGCAGCCACTTCGCGAGAAGGAGCAAATCCATAAAATCGATCTCAGTTCGGATTGGAGTCT
>JACFNJ010000267.1 GCA_019454865.1 Bacteroidia bacterium | reverse complement strand
AGTATTAAAAACCTTGAACTTTTTGTAAGCAAAAAAATAAATAAGAATATAACGATTGATGTAGATTTTTATCAATCATTCATTAAAGATGTAGTAGGTGTAAAAATTTTATCTCCAGCCACATCGCAAAATCAAAACTTGGGAGAGTTTAAAATATTTGGTATTCAAAGCAACCTTACTTACAACTACAAAAAACTAAGTGTAATTTTAAATTACACTTACACCAATCCTAAGCAAACTATTGATGATGCTGGTAATCCATCAGATTTGTTGGTAGCTGATATAGCAAAGCATCACATCAATGCAATAGTTAATTATACTCTTTTCAATAAATTAAATTTCAACTTTCGTTTAAACTATGTAGGAAATAAATTTGCTGGCACAGGAACAACTGTACCAACCAATCCTGAAACAGAATTTCCTGCATATACCATAGCAAATACAACTATTGGCTATACTTTTTACAAAGGGGCAACCATACAGTTGGTATGCAATAATTTGTTTAATGCTTATTATTTTAATCCTGCTGGTAGAGCTGCTGATGGCGTAAACAGTCCATCAAGTTTATTACAACCTGGCAGAAACTTTTTTATAAAATTGAATTATGAGTTTTAATAAATGAAATCAAAAGTTAAACATAATTCTACACTATTAAAAAATGTACAACAAATTGTACAAGCAAGGGTTTTTGTACACTCTGAAAATGTAAATGAAAAAGTTGTTGTAGGCAATCCTGCAAGTGTTGTTTTCTGTAAAGTAAATTTTCCTGATGAAAAAGCAATGCAACAAATTGCCATCAATGAAAAATCGCCTATGACTGCTTTTGTGTTACAAAAGCACAGCAATAATTTTTCTATAAAATATTTTACTCCTTCGGGAAACGAATTTGGTATTTGTGCTCATGCAACTCTAATTGCATCTAATTTTATCTATGAAATTTATGGTTACGAAAAAATTTCATTTACAAAAGAAAATTTGAAATTAAACTTAGAAACTGTAAATAATATTTCAACAAAAAATAAAAATGTATCGCAAATAAAGTTACCAGCTTATATGCCTGTAACTGTAGAAAATTCAAGGCTTAATGAATATCTTATAGCTTTATCATTAACCAAAGAAAATGTTGCAGCATTTTATAAATGTAAAGAATTACACGATGAAATTATTGTATTAAATAACATTGAAGCTTTAAAAAAACTAAAACCCAACTTCAAAAAATTAAAAAAAATATTAGCTATCAATAAAGTAAGAGGGCTTTTGGTTACAGCACTTTCAGATAACAAAAACATAGATTATGAAGTAAGAGTTTTTGCTGGTGTTTTTGGTTTTGTTGTTGTGTTTTGTTGTGGTGGGTTCGTAATTAAAATCTTTTTGGTTGCGGCTATGCTGCGTTGTGAGATAGGTATAAAATCTCAATCTTGGTATTGTTAAGAAAATAATATATATCCGCGCTCTTTAATTTATGAATCAATTCCGATGCCGTTCATCTATGATAAAACACCTCAGCTTATTTGGTATGCATTTTATGGGGCAAAACACAAACGGGTATAGAAAAGACTATCGCTCGTTAAGTAAAAACGCGCCCAGGAGGACTTGAACCTCCAACCTCCGGATTCGTAGTCCGTGACTCTATCCAATTGAGCTATGGGCGCAAAATCTTAAAGGCTTAAAAAAACTGCAACAATATCGTTTGCGATATTTACAGCATTTACATCAAAATCGTGAGTGTTTTGAGCCAAATGGCTGTAAGTTTTATATTCGAATGTTTTGTCAAGTTTGTCGTATTTAGTAAATAACGTATGGTTTGGAAATTTTATAAGAAACGTTCGTTTTAGTCAAGAAGCATTTCAACAAGCTTGAAAGTCAAAAGGGAGCTATTTACCGTTGGAAAAGCAATAGTAGAGATACTGTAGAATTAGAAAAGATTTTATAATCCTACATTTTTAGAAGTACGATTTTTTAAATCTAAAATCTAGAATCGTAAATTCAAAAAGGAGGTTTTGCAGGCAGCAATAAACGTTGAAAATCAGGCAGAACAATGATAGGATTCTAAACAGGAGACTAAAATGCCAATAACCAAAGAACTCAGTAATATCAGAAAGTTAGAAGCGGTCGGATTCCCGCACGAACAAGCCGAGGTGCTTACGGACATAATAGAGGAATCCCACGTTGACGGACAGCAGAGTTTAAAAGACTTTATCAGCAGAATGCCTAGCGCGGCCTTTGGCCGCAACCAAAAAGGTGATTTTTAGTTTATTATAAAG
>JACFNJ010000266.1 GCA_019454865.1 Bacteroidia bacterium | reverse complement strand
CTAAATGAAATGGAGTCATTGATTCTATCTTCTACCTCGTAATCACTTAAACCATACCAAGCCTGTAACAAACACATTTTGAAACGTAAAAGTCCATCATAGCTAGGTTTACCATCCGCCCTTTCTCCTTTCGTATAGTGTTTGTTGATAATGTTGCTTATCGGTCACCAATCTATTAATACATTCACTTGTTCAAAAAATTGACTTTTTATCTTTCTGATGCGTAAATCACAAACCGTATCCGCAAAACGTGGTGTATTCTGTATTTCCATACAGTAAAAATAGCTATTAATTATCTGTACATCAAATAATTATGTAGTTATCTTAATTTTTTCACCATGCAACAGTCTTATAATTAATTAATTTATCTTAAACTTATACTAACTTTAACCGCATAACGGGTTACATTTAATATATACACTTATGAAAAAAACACTATTTACTCTTTTTATTCTGTTTTTTACAAACGGAGCGTTTGCACAGTTTAGTACCGACACAAACAAAATTTTATATGTTGACTCTGCTGTAGTGGGAGGCAACGGCAGTGGCGACAGTTGGGCAAATGCGGCTGTCAGTTTAGCCGATGCACTTTCGTGGGCAAGAACCAACGAAACCAATTGGGCTAGCGACAGCTTGCGTATTTACGTAGCAAAAGGTACGTATTTGCCCAAGTACAAAGCTGACGACAACACCTGGTCTGCAAACAACCGCGACAATGCTTTTGTTATGATTAAAAATGTACAAGTGTATGGTGGATTTCCAAACGGAGGTAGTGCGTTTGCTGCCAGAGACTGGAACGCCAACCCAACAGTGATGAGTGGAGATATAGGAACGCTTGGAAACACCGCAGACAATGCACACCACGTTTTAGTAGCTGCCGGAAATACCGGAAATGCTTGTGTAGATGGTTTTGTAGTAAAAGAAGGAAGAGCCGACGGCAGTGGACCAATAACAGTTAATACTCAATCTATAGATAGAGGAAACGGTGGCGGTTTGCACACCAATACATCCGGAATTAACATTTCAAATACAAGCTTTATAAGTAACAATGCCAATCACGGTGGAGCATTTTACAACATGAGCTCGACAGTAAATTTTACAAATTGCAAAATCAAAAGCAACTCCACCCAATACAATGGAGCAGGTGGATATAACAATGCATCAACAGCTCAGTTTGTCAATACTGAATTAACAAGTAACACATCTAGTGCTGGTAACGGGGGGGCATTTTTTAATTACTCAAACTCAACAGTAAAGTTGACAAATTGCCTTGTGGCTAAAAACAATGCTCTTGATGGAGGTGGATTTTACAATTTAAACACTTCATCAGCAACACTTGTTAATGTTACGTTGGCAGACAATACACCCAATGCATACACTTTAGAAAACAGCTCAAGTTTAACAGCTAAAAACAGCATTGTGTTGGGCGGAAAAAGTGGTAATGCAAACCCCGGAACGTACCAAAACAGTTATGTGGACGGAGCATCGTGGGATGGAAACTGGGGAACAGACGGAGGCAGTAACTTCGTTTCAACAGAAGATCCTTTCATTAACAAAGCGGCTTCAGATTACCGTTTATCTACTTGTGCACGTGCTATTGATGCAGGGAGCAACACGCTTTATACCGGCGAAGGAGGAAACTTGGGTACAGATAAAGACATTGCAGGAAACGACCGTGTATTCAATACCACCATCGACATGGGGGCGTATGAAAATATATTGCCTGTAGTAACCCCTCCTACAGTAAACTTAGGAACAGACATCACAGCATGTAATGACACTACAGTAGTATTGGATGCAGGGAATCCAGGAATGACGTACTTATGGAGTAACAATTCAACCAATCAAACACTTGCAGTATCTGCATCGGGAACCTATTGGGTTAAAGTAACTGACCCCAATACAGGATGTAGCAGTACCGATACAACGATTGTTAACATCACCGATGCCGGGCTTTATATAGTAACTCCTGTGAGCGACACAATTTGTAGCGGCGAAAGTGTATCACTACAATGCACGAGTAGTGGCAATACAGTTGCATATTGCAGTCCAGCATCCTTTGCTATTAATAGATATTTTACAAACATTACGTATTCAACTATAAATAATACTTCCGGGCAAAGTTCTGTGCAAATTCCAGATTACACTTCAGATACAGCTTATGTAAATGTTGGTATTTCTAACACCTTATCAGCAACTGTTCAAAACCTTATACCAAGTCAAATTTCTATTTTTGCCTACATAGACTGGAATCAGAATGGAATTT
>JACFNJ010000015.1 GCA_019454865.1 Bacteroidia bacterium | reverse complement strand
CCTTCCAACACTTTTTTATTAATGGTTCGTGTATTTATCATGCGCTTGGTTAAATCAAATATGGAAGTAAAATGCCCATTCTTTTCACGCTCTTCAATAATTTCTTTCATTGCTGCTTCTCCCACCCCTTTTATTGCACCAAGTCCAAAACGAATTTCTCCTTTTTTATTTACTGAAAAATTCACATCTGACTCATTGATATCCGGACCAAGTACATTTATTCCCATACGCCTGCACTCCTCCATAAAAAAACTAACCTTATCAATATTACTTTGATTGTTAGTTAATACTGCACTCATGTACTCACCAGGATAATGCGCTTTGAGGTAACCCGTTTGAAAAGCAACATAGGCATAGCAAGTAGAGTGTGATTTATTAAAAGCATAGGATGCAAATGCTTCCCAATCTGTCCAAATTTTTTCTAAAGCATTTTTATTATGCCCTTTTTTTGATGCGTTTTCAACAAATTGAGGCTTTAGCTTGTCCAATGTTTTTCTGTCTTTTTTACCCATTGCTTTACGCAGCACATCTGCATCGCCTTTGGTAAAATCAGCAAGCTTTTGCGAAAGTAACATTACCTGCTCTTGATAAACTGTAATTCCATAAGTATCTTTCAAATGCTCTTCCATCTCCGGCAAATCATACACTACCTCTTCTTTACCATGTTTTCTATCAATAAAATTTGGGATATATGCCAACGGTCCCGGACGATACAATGCATTCATTGCTATTAAGTCTTCAAATCTATCCGGTTTTAATTCTTTCAAATATTTTTGCATTCCGCTGCTTTCAAACTGAAAAGTACCATTGGTTTCGCCACGTGCAAAAAGTTCTAAAGTTGCTTTATCATCCAATGGTATTGCATCAATATCTATATCTATACCATGATTTTGTTTTATTAATTTAAGTGCATCACGGATGATGGTTAAGTTACGCAACCCAAGGAAATCCATTTTTATTACACCCGCATCTTCAATAACTTTTCCATCGTATTGCGTAAGTAATAAGTCGGAGTCTTTGGCAACTGCCATCGGGATTAAATCCGTTAAATCACTTGGAGCAATGATTATTCCTGCAGCATGAACTCCTGTGCCACGTACCGAACCTTCTAACACCAGTGCTTCTTTTAATACGGTTGACTTTAAATCATCACCTGCATAATGCTCACGTAATACTTTTACATTTTCAATATCCTCATTTGCCAACCCTTCTTTTTCTTTCAAACTCTTTTCTCCCTCTAATGGTGCAGTTAATACTCGCTTTAATGAAATACCTGGTTTTTCAGGTACCAATTTTGCAAGCATATTACTTTCGTTTAATGACAAATCCAGCACACGAGCAACATCTTTAATGCTCATTTTAGCTGCCATGCTTCCATAGGTTACAATTTGTGAAACTTGATTTTTACCATACTTATTTACTACGTAATCAATTACACGTTGTCTGCCTTCATCATCAAAATCCGTATCAATATCGGGCATTGATTTTCTATCCGGATTTAAAAAACGTTCGAATAGTAATTGGTATTTTATGGGGTCAATATTTGTAATACCAATGCAATATGCAACGGCACTACCGGCAGCCGAGCCACGTCCCGGACCAATAGAAACACCCATCTCTCTTCCGGCTTTTATAAAATCACTTACAATTAAAAAATATCCGGCAAAACCCATTGTTCTAATTGTATGCAATTCAAATTTCAAACGCTCTTCAATTTCTTCGTTAATTTCAACATAGCGTTGTTTTGCCCCTTCCCAAGTTAAATGCTCTAAGTAATCCATTTGGGATGAAAAGCCTTCCGGGATGGGAAAATTAGGAAGTAAGATGTCTCGCTTTAAATCGAGTAAATCAATTTTATCTACTATTTGGTTTGTATTATCAATAGCCTGCGGAATATCACTAAACAACTGCATCATCTCGTCCGTTTTCTTAAAATAAAACTGATCGTTAGCAAATGCAAATCGTTTTCCTTTTACGGAAACTTCATCGTCACTAAACTCTTTAAGTGAAGGTGTACTTTGCTTTTCACCGGTGTTTATGCACAATAAAATATCGTGTGCGTTTGCATCTTTTTGGTCAACATAGTGCGAATCGTTTGATGCTATTATTGGAACCTGATACTTGGCAGCAAATTTTAATAATACTTCATTAACTTTATTTTGCTCAGGTATATCGTGTCTTTGTAGTTCGATGTAATAATCATCACCAAACAAATCTAACCACCATTTAAATTCTTTCTCGGCTTCTTCTTCTCCGTTTCTTAATATTGCTTTAGGAACCATTGCACCTATACAACAAGTAGTAGCAATCAATCCTTTGTGATATTTTAAAATCAATTCCTTGTCAATACGCGGGTACTTGCTGTATAAACCTTCTATATAACCAAGCGATGTAAGTTTTATTAAATTTCGGTAGCCTTCATCGTTTTTTGCCAAAAACAATTGATGATATCGTTTATCTCGGTCTTCTTTAGTAAAGGTTTTTTTATGACGGTCGGCTACTACATAAAACTCGCAACCTACTATTGGTTTTACCAATGGCTTACCATCAGCGCCTTTATGCTTGTATGCTTCAGCTACAAATTTAAATGCCCCAAACATATTACCGTGATCGGTAATAGCCATTGCGGGCATGTTATCTGCAATTGCTTTTTCGTATAGTTTGCTTATATCTGCTGCACCATCTAATAATGAGAACTGAGTATGTACGTGTAAATGTGAAAATTGAGGCATGTTAATTTTTGCAAAATGCGAATGGCTAAAATACAAATTTCAGCAGCATATAGTTTAACATTTGCAAATAGTTTTGCACGATTTTTCAAAACTTGCTTTACAATTTCATTTTAAAGCAATTGGAGTAACTGGAATAAAATTTAATGAAAAATAATATTCACGCTTCTGAGTTTGTTAACCCCCAAAATTAAGAAATAAATAAAAATATAATTTGCTAATTACTTACTGCATTAAGCTTACGAGGCTGATACTTGGCAGCTACATTTGCAATTTCCTTTATGTGATCCGGTGTAGTTCCGCAGCATCCGCCTAAAATATTTACTAATCCTTCTTTGCAAAACTCTTCTACCTGCTTTGCCATTGCAGCCGGACTTTCATCATACTGTCCCATTTCATTTGGTAATCCGGCATTAGGGTACGCACTAACATAAAATGGAGCCTTTGCTGCTAATACTTGTAAATATGGACGAAGTTCGCTTGCACCAAGCGCACAGTTTAACCCGATTGAGAGTAATGGCGCATGTTGAACAGAAATTAAAAATGCTTCTGTTGTTTGTCCACTTAGCGTTCTGCCTGATGCATCAGTAATTGTGCCGCTTACCATTACATAAACCTCCTTGCCTGATTCATCCATGTATTCATCAATTGCAAACAGTGCAGCTTTTGCATTCAATGTATCAAATATGGTTTCTACCAAAAGCATGTCCACGCCTCCTTCTATCAATGCTTTTACTTGTTCTTTGTATGCACTTTTCAGTTCGTCAAAAGTAACAGCACGATATCCCGGATCATTTACATTAGGACTTAATGAAGCAGTACGGTTTGTAGGACCCATTGCTCCTGCTACAAATCGAGGTTTATCCGGATTTTTTCGGGTGTATTCATCTGCAATTTCGCGTGCAATTTTTGCTGATTCAAAATTAATTTTCCAAACCACATCAGCACCTAACTCATAGTCAGCTTGCGCTATTGTAGTTCCGCTAAATGTATTTGTTTCAATAATATCAGCACCTGCATCAAAATATTGTGCATGAATATTTTTAATTACATCCGGACGAGTAAATGACAATAAATCGTTATTTCCTTTAAGTGGTTTAGCATGATTAGCCAACGAAGCATCTCTAAAATCTTTTTCCTCCAAACCAAATCGTTGAATCATAGTACCCATTGCACCATCCAATATTAATATTCTTTTGTCTAATAGTTTTCTAATATCCATAAGTAAGGCAAATGTAATGTATTAAATACTTAGTTTGTAAATTTCAATACAAATAGAGGAGAAATGCAAAGATTATGATTTAGTAAGATAAAACTTCACTATTTACCCCAATCCCGAATAATGCAAAATCATACTTAACCGGATCTGCTTTGTCAAATAGTTTTAAATTTTGAGTAAGTTCTATTGCTGCTTGCCAATTGCTTTTGGTATTGGTTAATAAACCCATTTCAATAGCTACTCTATTTACATGTACATCTAATGGGCAAACCAACTGTGAGGGTTTTATTTTATTCCATAATCCAAAATCCACACCACAAGAATCCTTTCTTACCATCCAACGTAAAAACATGTTAATGCGCTTACATGCTGATTTTTGTTGTGGTGATGCAATGTGTTTTTGAGTTCTGCTAGGAACAAACTCTCCGGTAAAGAAAGTTTTCCTAAAATGATTCAATCCGTTTTCTACTGTTTCATCCGTTTTTTTCATCCCCATGGCAAATGCATCCTCAAGTGAATTATTGGTTGTGTACCACTGATGAAAAAAATTTATTGCATACAACAAATCCGTATCATTAAATGTGCGATGCTTAAAGTTTAATAATTTGAGTAAATCGGTTTCGGTATGATTAAGAACAAAATCATGCGGTGAATTATCCATTCGTTGCAGTAAGTCAAGGCACTTATTAATAATAGTTACTCGCTGCCCCCATGCAAATATTGCAGCAAAAAATCCAGCTATTTCAATATCCTGTTTTTTAGTAAACCGATGTGGAATAGAAATTGGGTCGTTAGGAATAAATGAGGGTGAATTATATTCCTCTACTTTTTTATCCAATAATATTTTTATTGCTTTTTTAGAGAGCATATTTCCATTTAACCGGAGGTGAAATTAAATAAAAATATGCTAACAAAACGGGTATATAGCTACATTACTAATTGTGCAACTTAATCTGCTACTTGTAATGCTCCTTCTTTAAATATTACAAAAGCTCCATCACCTTTTTTAAGTTTCACGTTATCTAAACGAAAATTTTTATCCGGGAAGGCAGATTCCTGCATTTCAATATCCACCGCATCTTCATCAATTACCAATTGTGTATAAATAAACATTGCAATATCACTACGAATACCTCTTGGCTGATATTCTTTTTCGTAAATCAATTTATTAGTAGCAGTAGAAAATACTCGAAGCATAACGTTACTACGTTTTTTTACCACAGGTGTTAAAGTACGCATGTGTACAGCACCGGAGTTGTTTTGTTCATATTCTTCCGGGGTTGATATGTATTTAAAATTAACTATCAATGTTTTTTCATTGGGATTAAAAAAATGAATTGTTGTGCTGCTTAACGGAATCATTAGTGCAAAAAACAAAGTCATTATTAATACCGATAAAATTGGCTTCTTTTTTCTATTATCAGCAATACCAAACTGCCCTGCATCATTGTTACCTACAACCGGTTCATTGAAAAAGCTTACTAATTTTTCTTTAGTATATTGTGTAAGTGTAAACAGTTTTACATTTCCTGCATCGTATTTTTTAGAGAAAAATGGAGGGCGTTTTCTGTTAAATCTGTCTGTAGTCCATGTTTTACCCAAACGATAGTAGCAATCTTCACAACTTAGTAATGCTACTTTTTTTGTATTGTTATCCAGCATGTCTTGAACTTCTTTCGGATACACGCTTCCAATACATGGCACACGATAATGCACTGTTTTAAGTTCATTAGGAAGCTCAGGTTCGGGAAAATAACTGCAACTAAAAAGTGTTACATCTGCCATCGCTTGTTTTTCAATATTTAACTCAGGAAATACAGGATGCGTTATTGCATGTTCCTTACAAGAGCCAATACAAATATTACAACCCACACACTTATCGGGTGAAAGTATAGCCTTACGTTCACCATTTCTATCCATCATATCAATTGCTTCGTATGGACAATCGTATGAACAAATATTACATCCATCACATTTATCTAAATCAATAAATACCGGTGTGTTATTCTTTCTTTTAAAAATAAAAGGAATACTACTAAGCAATAAACCAGATACGATTAATATAACCCAATTCATGTTGATGCTTGCCACCTTCATAAAATAATAGCCAAAGTAATAATACCAATCAAAAGTAGTTTGAGTAGGTAAGTTTGACAGTTGTGCCGGTGGGTCGCTTTTAATAGGAAATACAATTGAGATAATACCTAATGCAATTAATGTGTAATAAATTAATTGTTTTGGTGGAAAAAGTTTTGGCTTTGAAATACGTATTACATGAATGTAAATAATAATTACCGTAATAAGGGATAAAGCAATATGCCCGAATACTGCAACCTTAAAAAAACCACCAACAGTATTCAAATCATTCATTAAAAATGCACCGGCAATGGAAGGGTCAAAAATTGGTAAAGCCGCAAATAGTTTTGCTGTGAGGTATCCGGTAAGTTTAGCCTTTTGATCCCACACTAAAATAAAGCCTGTAATACCTATAATTAAAACAACCATAATAGAAACTACACCGCTAATCCATGACACCAATCGCTTAAACTTGGAATTAATAAGCGTATGAATCATGTGAAGTGCCATAAATATTACTAACAAATCAGAAGAGTAACGATGTATTGTTCGCATCCATCCGTTAAAAATATTATTTGACATTGCTTCAACAGAATCCCAAGCTTCACGAGGATTTATATTGTAAAAAATAAAAATATAAATACCCGAAATACATGCAACAGCAAACATAATTACAGCAATACCACCAAGGTGATATAATGGGTTTAATTCTGTTGAGTATATTTTGCCAAAGAAGGATGAAAAGCGTTGATAAAATTGATGTCCTCGTTTATATTCTTTTGGTTGATTTGAAATAATATTCATGAAACTGTTAAGCAATAAATGATTTGATAAAAAGTGTTGAAACTAAAATGATAATAAGTAATCCGGCAGAAGTGGAAATAATAAATCTCCAATCTACATGATAGGTTTTTAATAATGGGTCGTATTTAAGGCATCGTAAATAAAATCCGTTAAACAATCCGGGTGTTGTATTTTCTGCCATTGCAGCCATTACTGAAATTTTAATGTCTTTTTTGGATGGATTAACACCATATATATATCGGGATATTTTTCCTTCGGGGGTTAATATTACCAGTATTGGCGGATGATCATATTCTTTGGTTTGAGGAATGTAATCATACTCTACACCAATAGAGTGCATAAATTTCCGAATATCTTGGTGTGATGCTGAAACTGTATTCCAATTAATACCATCCATTTTCCATCGGTCTTCATACTCTGCAAGGCTTTCCGTATTTTCAGTACTATCAAAAGCAAAACTAACTACGGTATAATCTTTACCCAATCCCTCCAAATCCTTAATAACGGATTGAACCCCACTGCTAACAACACCACACATAGAATAGCAACGGGTATAAATTGGGGCAACAATTAGAGGCTTACCTTTTAATAATGAATTAAATTTTACGGTATCTCCTTTTGCATTAAACACGGGAATATCTGCCACCTTTTGAGCAAGATATTTTTTCTCTTCGGGGAAATTAAAACTGCTGAGTAAAACCCAACAAATGGAAAGAATAAAAAAAGTACACCGCATAGTTACTCCATTAATAAGGGTTATTGTTACTACAATAACCCTTATTGAATTATTGATTTAGTTAATTAGTTTACATTCCAAGTAGCTGCCAGCCATTTCCAATTAAGGAAGAATAAGGCTAAGAAAACTAATAAGAATAAAAACGTAAGTACTAATGTACCCGGAGCTTCAAAGCCTTTGTGTGGCTTACCTTCAGGTGGTAATGGTGATATAGTAAGCTGCATATCTTGAGGCCCGTTTACTTTAGGTCCCCAGAAAACAGAAACAACAACTATTAATATCCAAATTAAAGTTGCCAAGAAAGCGATAATACCACCCAACAAAGTAATAACCCAGAAAAAGTCAACAGCAGGATTAAAGTTGTGTGTAAATGGTCCACCGGAGAATGTATTGTCCCAATGGCGTCTTGGCACACCCAATTGACCTAAAACTATCATGCCTATTGAAAGCAATGCAATACCAATAAAAAACAACCAAGGTTGCCATTGTGCAAGTTTAAACCCTACAATTTTTCTTCTAAATATTAGAGGAATTAAGTAGTAAGTAATACCCATAAAAGTTAGGGTAGTACCAATTACAACAGTACCTTTAAAGTGTCCGGGTATTGCAATTGTATTATGAACAATAATATTGGTTTGCTCCATTCCAAAAATAACACCGGTAGTTCCACCTATAAATCCAAAACCAATAACAGCAAGTATTATGGCAGAGAAAGCAGGATTTCCCCACGGTGCTTTGGATAACCATTGAAATAATCCTTTGTTGTATCCCCATTTGCGTTGAGCAACCTCAAATGATGAAGGTACGGCAAAAGCATGAATCATAGAAGCAAGTACAGCCAAATACATTGCATAACTTGTGTTCCACACTTTCCATGCACTACTTACTCCAGGGTCAGTTAATAAATGGTGTGCTGATGCTAGACAAATAAATAAGATATAGAGCACAAATGCTGAACGAGAAACCTTTTCGTTTATTGAAGTTCCACCAACGGACAAAAACGATGTCATGTACCAAATAGAAACCATTGCAGCAACATTTATTTGTTGTGAGGAATGACCCAGTCCCCACCAAATTAACTTATACATTGCAGGGTCAATATTATTAATTAAACCTAACGACCAAAGGAAAGTAGGAATGTAAATTATTGCACCCGTAGCCAATGTAATAACAGCAATAATAGCTGCAGTCATTAATCCATAAGCAACCAATGGCATGGTTTCGCCATAGGTTTTTTCACGTCTTGCAATCATTAAATTACCAAAAAACAAGATTACACCAATCAATGCACCTACAGCAAAAAGTATTATACCAAGATAGTATAAAGGATGAGCTTTTAATGGTGTGTATGATGTAAGCATCACATCTGCCTTACCCATTAATATTATAATATTTGTTATTACCAATCCGGCAACCATTAATGCAAATGCCCACCATCCTGTTTTAGGAGAACAGAATCGTGTATTTAAAATTACGGTTGAACCAAAATACAATCCGGCAATTTCAAAAAATATTATCCAAAAAATTAAAGCATTAAGCCCATGAAAAGTAACCAAACGATAATACCACTCAGCACCCAATAAGTGAATGGGCTGATAGCGGGTAAGTACCAATAAAAGTGCAGCAACAACTGCAAACAGTAATGAAATTACGGCAAAAACCGCATTATATCTAATGAGTTTTTCTGATTGTAAATCAACTTTAAACCCGGTTATATCACAAGTACGAAACATAGTATTTTATTATTAAGATTAATTTTTCAATGATTTTATATATGCAATTATTTGATCGATTTCTTTATCATTCATTGGAGTTACAGGCATTATTGCTTTTTCAAATCCAACTGCAATTTTCTTTTGTGGTTCGATAATAGATTCGCGTATGTACTCATCATCTACTGATATTTCCATTTCTTTACCGCTTTCTTTTACTTTTTCACTCTTACCGTATAAGCCATTCCAAGCCGGTGCTAATACTGCCGAGCCATCAGTTTTATGGCATGCAACACAACCTTTAAGGTTATAAAGTTGTTCACCCAAAATAACTTTTTCCGACTCTGTTAATGGCTTTTCTGCACCTTCTTCAACAGCAGCCTCCGGTGCTTTCTTCATCTTATCGTAACCATACTTTGCCAGGTCTTCTTCGTTTTCTATTACCACAACTTTACCTATCATGGTATGATGCCCGATTCCACAAAACTCATTACAAACAATTTTAAACTCACCAAGTTCGGTTGGCTTAAAACGTAAAACATAATCGTAACCGGGATATACCTGAAAATTCATATTTACCGGCTGAAGAGAAAAACCATGCACAATATCTTTTGACGAAATATGGAAGTTATAGGATTGGTCTTTTACTAATATAAGCACCGGACTCCATCTCCACATTTCTGCCATTAAAAACACCTCACTATTTGGCTCCGGACGTACAACAGGAATACCATTATCCATACCTATCATATTGCGCTTTATGTATGCTTCAGTTAATTGAGCAAACTCGGTAGTTGTAGTACGGTAAGTTGTACTAGATGGATTTTGTTTTCCGTAAACATGCCACAATATCATCCACACAAACATCATCAAGCAAAGGATTAACGCAATTACCATCCACATCTTTTCATCTTTGGAAACTTTAGTGTCGTACCAACCTTCTTTAGGACTTAATAAACTCATAATAATTTAGATTTAAGATTTGAAATAGATTACTTTAATAAATTTTGTTTTATTTCATCCGGTATCCCGGGAAGATTGGATAATTCCATTACTCCCCATAACAGATAAAAGATTGCATAGATGGTTACCCCAAGAAATAATAATAACATAAAGTCATCCATTATCATCCTGTAAAAAGGGGTAGGTTTGCTTTCGGGTTGTTGTTCTTGGTCCATATTGTTTATAATTTAAAATGTTAGATATTTAAAAAATCATAAACAAAACTATTCGCAAACCGAAAGGGTTCTGCGGAGATTCAACTAAAAATGTATGAAAAAATACGATTTCGTATTTTTTATGTAATCAAATGGTCAGAAAGTTTTATGAATTACCAGTGGCTGTGATTGCTTGGTCGTTATTTGCAAGAGCCAATAACCCTTCGATGTTTAAAAAATGAAACTTTTTTGCGGTACATTTTATCAATCCTTCTTTCTCAAAATCCTTTAAAATTTTGGACACTTGTTCTTTTGTGGTTCCTATTAAATTGGCTATGTCTTGTCTGCAAAAATTAATCGAAAAACTTTGATTTTTATCTTCATAACGATACACTTCTGCAAGCATTAATAGTGCTTCTGCCAAGTTTTCGCGAACGGATTTAAGAGCAAGATTTGCTGCTTTGGTCTCTGCATGATGCAAATCGGTTATGGACTGGTTGATAATCTCCTGCTTTAATATTTCTGATTTGGTTACAATTCCTTTAAATACATTATTTGGAACTGCACAATATTCAACATCAGAGCCTGCAACTGCCGAAAATGTGTGTTTGGTATGTTTATCAATGATATTAATTCTACTACCTAAAATAGCTCCTTTACCAACTATTTTGAGTATTAATGGTCGCCCGTTTCTACCCATTGACTCAATTTTAATAAATCCTTTCTTAATGAAAAAGATATCATTAATCTCGTCTCCTACTGAAAATAAATGTTCTCCGGCTTTTATTGCTCCACATACTTTAAATGTGCTTATTGCCTGCAAGGTTTCATAATTGCAATTTTTAAGTATAGAACAATCCCTTGTTTTACAATATATACAATCGTAACGCGAAATATTCATTTACATTTTACCAATTAATCAAACACCTATTAACTATAACAAGTATAGTTTTTTTTAATGAAAAATAAAATGAAATTGATGTTGAAAAATGATGTATTGATTAAGGAAAAGCAGAATTAATCAAGCAAAAAACTACTAATTGAATTGGTTACTACATCATGTTTTTCAATGTGTACAAAATGACCGGCATTTGGTACTAACAATAACTTTGAATTTATAATTACTGCTTCACCGAATTTGGCAATTTCTTCAGTGGTTTGAAAAGGATGTAAAATTTTATTGGGAATAAAATGGTCTTTATTTCCAAATATAATTAGTGTTTTGCATGTTATGTTTTGGATATACTGGCTTACTTGCTCATTTAACATTCCCATAATTGAACCTTTGCACATAGCTTTCCATTGAGTTAATGATTGATTCTGCAACAGGTTTTTTAAATCAGATATTATATGATTAGCTTCATTATTGGGCGTATAAAAACTTTGCATAATGGATGATTCAATACCTGTCTCATCGGAATAAAACATATTTCCAAAACTTAGTCCTTGTTCAAACAACAAAACGTCTCTTGAATTAAAATTCTCGAATCCGGCTGGTGCAATAAGAATTAATTTTTCAATAAGATGCGGATAACGCAATGCTAAAATTATTGCTATTTGTCCACCCATCGAATGACCACAAATAACAACATTTTTTAAATTCAATTGTTCGATTAATTTATATACACATTCTGCATAAAAAAACATTGAATACGGATAGTCGCCCCTTGATGATAAACCATTACCGGGCAGGTCCATTGCAACACAACGAAATTTATTTTTTAGTGTTTTTATTTGATACTTCCATGATGACAAATAATTAGCCAAGCCATGTATAAAAACTAATGTTTGCTCGCCATTTCCTTCATCACAATATGCTACATCAATAGAATCATGAATTGATAGATGTTTTACTGCAAAAGGATATTTAACTTTATGTATTGTCATGAAATAAAAAAAGCGTACAAATGTACGCTTTAGTTTATGATATTATTTTTTTCAAATTTTTATTTTGACCTTTCAATAACCCATTTAGCTACTTTAGGTGCAAGTTCTTTTTGTGATTTTCCTCCAACAAATACACCAATATGTCCTCCGCCAAAAGCATAATTTTCTTTGTCCTTTGAGCCAACAGCATCATTAGCCGGAATGGTTGAACTATTTGGTATAATGTTATCTTCAGTTGCATAAATGTTTAAGAAAGGCATAGTAACATTTTTTAAATTTACTTTATGTGCACCTAATTCCATTTCACCTTTAATAAGCTTATTGTCCCGCCAAAGATCTTTAATGTATTTGCGAAACATTTCGCCTGCTAAATCCGGTGTATCAGCTTTCCACATTTCCATTCTAAGGAAATTCTCCATTTTTGCTTTATCATCAAGCATACCCATTACTCCTATATATTTAGCAATATCCATGCTTGGTTTTAGCATTGAAAAAGCATTGTTAATCATATCTGCCGGTATTACACCCATTGCATCTACCATTGCATCCACATCCAGTTCCTTCGTCCATTTATACAACATGTTTTCATTTCCCGAAAAATCATACGGTGCAACATAAGTTGTTAACGTTTGAATTTTTTCCGGAAAAATTGAAGCATAAATTGCACTAAATGTTCCACCTTGGCAAATTCCCATTTTATGGATTTTTTCGCTTTTTGTTGTTCTTCTAACAAAATCAACAGCATCATTCATAAATCCTAAAATATAATCTTCAAGTGTTAAGTAACGGTGCTGTTTTTGAGGATATCCCCAATCCATAATGTAAATATCTAAACCTTCTTCCAAAAGCTTTTTCATCAAACTTCTGTCCGGCTGTAAATCCAATACATCATGGCGATTCATTATGGCAAACGAAACCAATACAGGAATTTTTGATTTAGCAGGTGTATCGCGTTTGTAGTGATACAATTTTACCAAATCACTTTGCCACACTAATTCTTTTGGAGTTGTTGCTACTTCTACTTCTCCCAAATTCTGCAATGTTTCATAGCCTTTTACAAGCTGCTCACTTGTTTTAAGCATTTCTTGTAACACTTCAGAACTATTTACCATATTGTTCATAATTTAATATTTTAGTTTTTTCCTGCTCTTTTAGCTGAAGTTTTAGCTTCACTTACTGATGGTGTTGCACTTTCTTCAATTTGTTTTTCTAAAGTGCTGATACGTTTTTTTAACTCATAAATAGTTTTATATAACGCATCCATCTCCGAGCGATTTATTAACGGCATATTAGCAAATGCTTTTTCCATTTGCAAATCAATATTACGTTTTAATTTCATGCCAAATGAATTTAAACCCGATTGCATTGTTGAATATTCATCCGACTCAAATAATGAAACAAATGTTTTATCATTTGTACTTAACCATTCGCTGTATAAATTCAAAAAACTTGTTATCTCCTCACCATTTCTTACTTTGTTGTAAATTGAGGCAGCAAAATCATCCATAGCTTTTAACCCGGTAGTATAAATCATATACTGCATTTGTGCATTTTTCATGTTAAATAAGTTAAACTCATTAACAAGTTCTTGCATGTTTTCAGCTTCTTGCTTAGCAACACCGGCAGATACAAGTTTCATAAATGGAGCTAATGCATTATTCATTTCAGTATTAGCCTTGGTATAATTATCGTACATGTTTTTAAACATCTCATTTGCATTAGGCAATGAAGTTGTCATCATGTTTTTGAAATTATCAAATGATGATTTGCTAAAATCCATTAATTTATATCCATTAGCTTTAGCTTCTTCAGTCATGTTTTTCATGAAATCCGGTTGCATGTTGAACATTTTATCCATGATGTCTTTAAATATTGCTACATTAAACATCGATTGGAAAGTTTCAGGAGTAAATGTTTTGTCTTGTATTGATTTTAACATTGGCATCCATAATTGAAACATTTTCATATACACTTCTGCATTATTAAACATGCCTGAAAATGCGTCTTTATTTGTACTTCCAGCGTTAAAGTTTTTTAACATTTCGCTGTAAGTTGAATTCATTGTGTTGCTCCAGTTAGAGAAGAATGATAATAATTGCTCATAATTCTTTTTCATGTCGTCTGTCATGTTCATGTTGTTTTTCATGAAAGGATTATTCGATGCATCAACCCAAGCTTTAGCCATATTCATCTGGCCATTCATCCAAGTATTGAAAAATTCCATTGGATTAGCGTTGTTTTTATTTTCAGCCGACTTGTTAAAGAAAGCCATTTGTGAATCGTACCATTTTTTAAATGTTTCTGAATCAAATGCGTTGTTATTAAATAAATTTTTTTGCATTTGCTCTGTAGCATTTGTTAAGTTTTCAATAGCTTGCTTTTGCATTCCGGCTATTGTTTCAAACAAGTTTGTTGTTTTAGTTTCCATTTTATATTGTATTAATTATTTTTTGTTATTATTGTTCAGAGATTTACTCTCTAAAATGCGGGCGCAAAGGTAAGTCTTTTTTCTTTTTATTCTAACATTAACTTATTATTTTTCAGCATTTCACGAAAATGCCTATAAACACTAAGGTTCAACACTCATGATTTTTGGCAGGAAAATGTTTTTAGCAGAAAAACAGTTGATTTTAATCTGAAAATGATAAATTGTTGCAGTAAAATTTAATAAATACCATTATGATTAAACAAGGAGACGTTTTTACACATGATTTCTCTTACACACAAGAGCAAGTTAATTTATATGCACAAATTTCCGGTGATACCAATCCGTTACATATTAACCCGGAAGTAGGCAAGGCAAGTATGTTTGGAAGAAACATTATTCATGGGCACTATAGTGCCAGTGTGTTTACCAAAATATTTGGCACATTACTACATGCAGATGGACATGTTTATATGAAACAAAATACAACTTTTTTGAAACCCATGTTTGTGGATACTCCCTACCAGGCAGTAATTACTGTAAAGGAAATATTTCCTGAGAAGAATAGAGTATTATACGAAACAAAAGTAATTGACGTGGCAAGTGGCGCTGAAACTATTGTAGGCGAAGCATTGCTAATGAATAAGAAAGTTTACGTTTGGTAAAACCGAAAAAACACAAAATAAAAAGGCTGCTAATAAATCAAATAGCAGCCTTTTTTGTATAATAGAAATCCTAATTATCCTTTAAAAACAGCCGGGCGTTTTTCAATAAACGCTTGTGTACCTTCTTTAAAATCATCACTGCCAAAGAAATTACCAAATTCATTTATTTCCACATTATTACCATCCATTGTTTTATCATAGCAGGCATTAACACAACGAATAATTGAAGCTATGGCTAATGGAGATTTTGTTTTGATTTTAGCAATTATTCCTTCGCACTTTGCCAATAATTCTTCTTGCGGCACAACATGATTTACCAAACCAATACGATGTGCTTCAGCTGCATTAATCATATCTGCTGTCATTAAATATTCCAATGCGCGACCACGTCCAATAAGCTGTGGTAGGCGTTGAGTTCCGGCATAACCCGGTACTAAACCCAAGTTTACTTCAGGTTGTCCAAATCGTGCATTTTCAGATGCCACTCTAAAATGGCATGCCATAGCTAATTCGCAACCTCCGCCCAATGCAAATCCATTTACAGCTGCAATTACAGGTTTAGGGCATTTTTCAATTGTATTAAAAACCGCATGACCGTCTGCACTCATTCGTGTGCCTTCTTCTACGTTAAAATTTGCAAACTCTGCAATATCAGCACCTGCGGCAAATGCCTTGGCACCAGCACCCGTTAATATAACTCCTGCAACTTCTTTATTATCATAAATTGAAAGAATAGCTTCTTTAATGTCTTGTAATGTTTGAATATTTAATGCATTCATTTTACTCTCGCGAGTAATTGTTACATACATAATTCCGTTTTCGATACGTGTTGAAATGTTTTCACTCATAATTAATTCTATATTCTATTTTATTGTTTAAAATTTTCTATTCTTTGAAACCCACTCTTTGATATAATCTGCAATTGCTTGTGTGTTAGTACCCGGAGCAAATAATTTGCCTACTCCCATTTGTGTTAAAGCCAACATATCTTCATCCGGAATAATTCCACCACCTGTAACTAATATATCATTAATTCCTGCTTCATGCATTAACTCCATGATACGTGGAAATACTGTATTGTGTGCACCTGATAAAATACTCACGCCTATTACATCCACATCCTCTTGCATGGCTGCTTGTACTACCATTTCTGGTGTTTGCCGTAGTCCGGTATAGATTACTTCCATCCCTGCATCACGCAAGGCTGTTGCAATAACTTTAGCACCTCTGTCGTGCCCATCTAAGCCTACTTTAGCTACTAAAACGCGAATTGGTCTTTTCATTTTGCAGTATTAATTTGTAATCGTTTTAATTTAATTGTTTCTTTTACTTCCTTTTTCAAATATTTAGCCATTTGCTCATCCGATGCCGAGTATATCATAAGAGTATCCTTGTTAGCATCAAGTATTGGCTTATATCCAAAATACTTTTGCAGCTTTGTATTTTGCTTTTCTTCAATTATTGGAAATATTTGTAATCCTTTTTTGTTTGCACTATACATCATGCAATTCCAATAGTCGGGCATTTCAGAATCTTTATATGATAGTATCCAATATTTTTGTTTAACTAAACTTAGTACAAAACTCGAATCCAATTTTTTCTCCGTATGTTTCATGCTGTCAATAATTATCACCGAGTTGGGTGTGATTTGATAAAAAAGAGTATCACCGCTTTTATGATTTCCTAATAATGAAACATTTAAAATATAAAAATATGTACCCTGCATTTTCTGAGGAAACTCATGCACAGCTTGACCGGGATAGTTTGTAAACTTAGCTAGCGAACAAGCTGAAATTAATCCTACAAAACAAACAAATAGTACTTTTTTCAATATCTTATTTTCTAATTGTATCCAATGCTAACTGCAAGCGTTTAAGCGTAATTTCTTTACCAAACAGTTCAGCCATTTCAAATATTGGTGGACCACCGGCAACACCACTAAGGCAAACACGTAACAGCTGCAAAAATTCTTTGTTTGTTACTCCATTTTTTTGCAATGCTTCGTTGTAATCGGTCTCAAAACTACCGGCTGAAAAATCGGAATGGCTACGAACCAATTGAATGATGTCTTGAATAACCAACGGACTTTTATCATTCCACCGCTTAGCTATTACTCCTTCGTCAAAACTAACAGGATCAATAAAGAAATAATTACCTACTTCCCACAATTCTTTAATGAAATTTATTTTTTCTTTTATCAATCCACATACCTTCTCAACATATTCAGTAGAAAATATAAGCCCTTTATTTGTTAACTCTTTATTTAAGGCTTCTGCTAATGCAGCATTTGTAGTGTGTTTGATGTATTGATGGTTAAACCATTTTGCTTTATTTAAATCAAATTTTGCTCCCGATTTACTTACACGTTCCAAACTAAAAGCATTTATTAGTTCGTCTTTTGTAAAAATTTCTTGTGTTGTTCCGGGATTCCAGCCAAGAAAAGCCAGTAGATTTATTACTGCTTCAGGCAAATATCCACTTTCACGATAGCCACTACTTATTTCATTTGTAAACGGATCTTTCCACTCCAACGGAAACACCGGAAATCCTAATCTATCACCATCTCTTTTGCTTAGTTTTCCATTTCCTTCGGGTTTTAATAACAAAGGTAAATGTGCAAACTTTGGCATTACTTCTTCCCATCCCAAATAACGATATAATAAAACATGCAATGGTGCAGAAGGCAACCATTCTTCACCTCGAATTACATGTGTAATCTTCATCAAATAATCATCCACTACATTTGCTAAATGGTATGTTGGCATTCCATCGCTTTTATACAATACCTTATCATCCATTTGTGCCGTGTTTATATTTACCCAACCACGTATTTCATCATGAAATTTGATGTCTTCTTTTTTGGGTAACTTTATACGAATAACATACGGCTCACCGGATTCAATTCTGCGCTGTACTTCATCAGCGGGTAATGTAATGGAATTTTTCATAGCCATGCGCGTAATTGCATCGTACTTACTATCTACATTACTTGCTTTTAATCTTTCGCGCATTGCATCCAACTCCTCGGCTGTATCAAAAGCATAATACGCATGCCCTGATTCCAGTAATTGCATTGCATATTGTTTATACATTGGCTTCCGCTCACTTTGACGGTATGGAGCATGCTCTCCATCGCCAAAGCCCACGCCCTCATTGGCTGTAATACCCAACCATTTTAACGATTCTATAATATAATTTTCAGCACCGGGCACATAGCGTGTTTGGTCAGTATCTTCAATACGAATTAAAAAATCGCCATTATTTTTTTTTGCAAATAAATAATTATACAAAGCAGTACGAACACCGCCTATGTGTAAAGGTCCTGTAGGACTTGGAGCAAAACGCACTCTAACTCTTCTTTCCATAATAAGCGTGGCAAAGATAAAAATAATCATCAATTGCCATTATTTTTAAAATCCAACTATAAAATAGTTGATAACGAACTAACCTAAATTATTCTACTGAATTGGTTGTTAAACAGTTTGTACTATTTATTACACTATTTTTTATTGCTCTAATATGCTCTACTGTTATTGCCCTCCATAAAGTTAATAAATGCTCTATTTACAACTTTATTTCCGCCAGGTGTAGGATATATTCCACTAAAATACCAATCGCCATGATTTTCAGGACAAGCTTGATGCAGCCCATCAATAGTTTGAAAAATAACTTTTAAATCAGCACGTAAATCATCCGGACGAATTATTTCTGCAATTTTGTTACTTATTTGTTCATCGGTAAACAAATCATAAAGTTGCTTTACATGATTAACTACTTCTTCTTTTGGTGCATGTTCTTGTTGCTTGCATTTAGCATATACCTCTTGCAACAAATGTTCTTTGTTATTTTCTTTTAAAAGTTGCAACATGGCTTGGAATGCAACAAACTCATTTAACCGACTCATATCAATACCATAACAATCGGGATATCGAATTTGTGGTGCTGATGACACGATTACGATACGCTTTGGATGCAAGCGGTCTAATATTCGAAGAATACTTGTTTTGAGTGTGGTACCTCTTACAATGCTATCATCAATTACTACTAATGTATCTTCACCATTTTTAACCAACCCATAAGTTACGTCATATACATGTGCAACCATGTCTTCTCTATGCTCGCCATCAGTAATAAAGGTTCGTAACTTTACATCTTTAACTGCAATTTTTTCTCTTCGTGGTTTTAATTTAAGTATTTCACGAATCTTCTCCGGATCAGGATTTGCTCCTAACTTAGTTATTTCATTGACCTTATAATCTAACAAGTACTTATGTATTCCATCTATTAAACCATAGAAAGCAGTTGCTGCTGTATTGGGTATATAACTAAATACTGTATTTTTTAAATCTCCGTTTAGTTCTTTAACAACTGCATCACTCAACTGATACCCAAGTTTTTTTCTTTCGATATAAATGTCTCTATCATTACCTCTCGAAAAATAAATACGTTCAAAAGAACAAGGTTGCTTAGGTAAAGCAGGCAAAATTGGAATTTCACTTATCGAACCATCCTTTCTCACTACTAATGCGTTTCCGGGTTGCAACTCTTTTACTGCATTAATTTGAATATTAAATCCGGTTTGAATTGCAGGACGCTCACTTGTTGCTACTATAATTTCATCATCATGATAATAAAAACAAGGACGAATTCCGGCAGGGTCGCGCAATATAAATGTATCGCCATTGCCAATAATACCGGCTAAAACATAACCTCCGTCCACTTCGCGCATTGCACGCGTTAACATGCGCTGTATATCAATTGTAGAACTTATTTTTTCAGTAATTGCTACATTGGATAAGCCCAATTGCTTGTATTCATCAAATAAGCGTTGGTTCTCTTCATCCAAGAAGTGCCCAATTTTTTCAAGCATGGTAATTGTATCTGCCTTCTCGCTTGGATGTTGTCCTAGTTCTACAAGTAAATCGAACAATTCATCTACATTAGTCATGTTAAAATTACCTGCTAATAATAAATTTCTGGTCATCCAATTATTTTTACGCAAAAAAGGATGGCATAAATCACTTGAACTACCACCAAATGTACCGTAACGCAAGTGCCCTAAATATACTTCGCCTACAAATGGAGAGTTTTCTTTCACATATTCAGAATCCGTAAGCTGTTCTTTGTTTCCGGATTCTTTTATTTTAGACTCGATTTGGGTAAATATTTTTGCAATTGCATCGCTTCCGCTTTCGCGCTCTCTGAAAATAAATGGATTTCCGGGTTTTACATCCAATTTTACAACACCTACTCCTGCTCCATCCTGACCTCTGTTGTGCTGTTTTTGCATTAATAAGGTAAGCTTTTTTAATCCATAAAGGTTACTACCATATTTTTGCTTGTAATAATCTAGAGGTTTTCTTAATCGGATAAATGCAATGCCACATTCGTGTTGTATCGAGTCGCTCATAAATTGATAATAGAGCGACAAATTTATACACTTTAAATTGAGTTTTAGAAAATACTTTTTATTGCTTTTATAACAAGAATGAATGTATATCTAAACAACTATAAATACTATGTTTAGATAATCTTGTTATTTTTCAGACTCAGCAACAGCACCGTTAAGAATTGCTAAAAAAGAAGTTGCATCTTTGTAACCGGGTTCATAAAATAAACTCATTTTTTTCGGAAAAATAAAATATGTTGTAGGAAAACCGGTAGAATTTCCATTAGTAAGTAAATAGTATAATTCTTCAGGGCTAAAAGTGGTATCGGATAAATTGTAGCGAACGCCTTTAATCTCAGGATTAAATTTAATTGGGATAAAATGCTTGTTTATTTTTTCAATAACCTCCTGATTGGAATACGTATCTCTATCCATTCTTTTGCACCACCCACACCAGTCGGTATAAGCATCAACCAATACTATTTTTCCTTCTTTTATTGCTTTAGGATATCCTTCATTCCAATCGTACCATTTCAATACCGACTTCTCGGGCTGTGTTTGTTTGAAAGAAAAAGCAGTGGAAACAAATAAAACTGCAATTAATACAATCCCAAATTTTGCAAATTTTCTCATTTGATTTGAATTTTTTAAAAACATTCTTGGCAACTTCCGTTCCTAAAATAATGTAATGCAAATTAAGTTTAAAAATAATTCTCCACCAAATATCAATCTATGGTGCTTCCTGAATAAATATCATAATATTCATTCTGCTGTGTGGGCATTTGGTATCCAAAATACGCATTCATCAATTGTCGGAAAAGATTTATTGGATTTTCATTTGTTGCAATTTCACCCATTTTTTTCTCGCTATCATACACAATCAATTGAATTTGTTTTTCTTCATTCCTATTTTTCAATTCACGTGAGCCATGGTCTGAAAGTGCTATAATTACTAAAGGTTTGTTTTGCTTAGTATAACTATCAACTAATGCACTAAAATACTTCAAGCTTATTAAATTATTGTATTTTATTTGGTCAATATAAATTTGCTTGGAAGGTTCCGATGTATTGGAAATTAAATGCTTACCTGCGGAATCGTATCGATAAATTGTATGTGTAAGCATTAGATGGTTATAAAAAAATGTGGGTTGACTTTGGGTTGAATTAATCTGTTTATCTAATGATACTTCTACGCGCTTATCGTATTCGTAATACCAACTTATCCAATCGTATGGGTTTTCAATAATTTTATCTATCAGTTTTAAAACCA
>JACFNJ010000265.1 GCA_019454865.1 Bacteroidia bacterium | reverse complement strand
GTATTGCAATTATGATAAATATCGAATTAGGTATCCACACTGCAATTGCCGGAGGTAACACGTTATTCATGCCAAGTGTGTTAAATACTTGTATTGCCATTAAAAATGCAAAGGTTAAAAATATACCGATACCAAGTGCCAATCCGGTTCCACCTCGGCTTTTGCGCGATGATATTCCTATTGCTGTTAGTGTTAATACAAAAAATGAAATTGGATTTGCAATGCGTTTATACAACTCAACATAATATTTGTTTATGTTGGGCGAACCCTTCTCTTTTTCTCTTCTTATGTATTCATTAAGTTCAGGGTTGGTCATGGATGAAACAAATTGTGATTTAATAACAAATTCATCCGGTTTTATATTTAATGTCGTATCCAAAGCTTTCCCCTTTTCTACAATTTCTTTTCCATTAGTAAAAAATCTTCTTTGGTAAAATTCCATCGTCCAGTTTTGCTTGTCTTTATTCCATACAAGCCTGTTTGCAAATATTCTTTGTGTAATTTTATTGTTTTCAAATCTTTCAATAGAAGCATTAAACCCTGTACTGTCTAAATAATTAAATGATTCCATGTGTAACATAGTGCCGGGCTCAATCACATAACTTATATTATTGCTTTGTGTTGTTTTTCGTTCGCGTATCCATTCCTCTTCAAATAAGTATCTTTTTTTATCGCAAATAGGGATTACAATTGTATTTAAATACAAAAACGAACCTGCTAAAATAGTTGTGGCAATAAAGTATGGACGTAAAAATCTGGGATAACTTATTCCTGTATTTAGTATTGCTATAATTTCACTGTTTTGTGCCAACTTACTGTTAAAAAACATTGCACTTAAAAACACAAATATTGGGCTAAACATACCAAGTATATAGGGTATGAAATAGATATAATACTCAAAAATAATTACGTAAATCGAAGGTTTTCGTTTTAGGAAATCATCTATCTTTTCGCTTATATCAATAAATACAGAAATGAGAGCGAATAAACCAAGTGTGAAAACAAAGGTTACTAAGAACTTTTTAATAATATATCGGTCTAATGTTCTCATCTTTTTGGTGTGCAATTATAGTAATCCAAATTTGTATTTTGTTACCGTTTTATAAAATGAGAACAAATTGGAATTAAAGTAGATAAATGCCGATATTTTAATTAGCCAATATTACAATCGAGTTGATATACGCTCAATGGTTTTGGTTTTCCATGATGAAAAATCACCGGCTATAATATGTTTACGTGCTTCTTTTACAAGCCATAGGTAAAACATTAAGTTTTGTTTACTTGCAATTTGTGCTCCTAAATTTTCGCCAGTATGTATTAGATGCCGTAGATACGCTTTGCTGTACTCCGGTGTAAATGCTTCATCTATTGCTGAATAATCAAATTGCCATTTTTGGTTTTTAATATTTATTACTCCCTGCGATGTGAAAATAAATCCATGTCTGGCATTTCGGGTAGGCATTACACAATCCAGCATATCTATGCCTAATGCTATTGATTCCAAGATGTTTGCAGGTGTACCAACTCCCATTAAATAGCGTGGTTTGTTTTTGGGTAAAATATTACAAACCAGTTCAGTCATTGCATACATTTCTTCAACAGGTTCGCCTACACTTAGTCCACCTATTGCGTTTCCGACTGCATCTTGTTTTGCAATAAATTCTGCTGATTGTTCTCGCAAATCTTTGTACACACTGCCTTGAACTATCGGAAATAAATTTTGTTCAAAGCCATATTTTGCTTCCGTTTTATTAAATTGTTGGATACATCTTTCAAGCCAACGGTGTGTTAGGTGCATTGATTTTTTAGCGTAATCATATTCACATGGGTAGGGAGTACATTCATCAAAAGCCATGATGATATCGGCACCAATGGTTCGTTGTATATCAATTGCTCGCTCAGGCGAGAAAAAATGCTTACTTCCGTCTAAATGCGATTTAAACTCTACACCTTCCTCATTTATTTTACGAATATCATTTAATGAAAAAACCTGAAACCCCCCACTATCGGTAAGCATAGGTCTGTCCCAATTAATGAAAGAATGAATACCTCCAGCTTTTTCTATTACTTCTAATCCCGGTCGTAAATATACATGGTATGTATTTGCTAAAATAATTTTAGCATCTATATCCGTTTTTAGTTGTTGTTGATTAATATTTTTTACCGTAGCCTGTGTGCCTACGGGCATAAATATTGGTGTTTCTATTGTTCCTCTTGCCGTTTCAATAGTGCCTGCTCGGGCGTTTGAGTGTGTATCTGTTTTAAGTAAATT
>JACFNJ010000264.1 GCA_019454865.1 Bacteroidia bacterium | reverse complement strand
TAAACAGTTTTTCTATTTTTTTAAGGACGGCAAAAGTAGAATGAATTATTTTGCTATGCAAGCACTTAACAAAAAATATTTTAAATGGCTCTAAAATATTGGTTGCTGAGCGGGTTATATAAGCAATTTAACCATCAGACCTTTATCGTCATTTATATCTTTTTATCGATATAAGGGCTGCAAAAATAGGTATATTTTTATTTTCTACAACTTTATTTATAAAAAAATTCCTTATACGATATAAATCATATAAGGAACTTTAAGTAATTACAGGTTTATCTCTAATTTTTTGTAGTGGTTTTTGTAAAATCAATTTTGGTAGCAATACCCGAAGCATTACCTGAATTTAGATCGTATAAATCTATTCGGGCAGAAACTACTTTAATTTCGCCATTTGTATTTGTAACAGTTACAGTATTATTGGATGATTTTTTAGTGCCTGCAGTACCTGCTGCTACCATATAAACTATAACTTCATCACTTGCAATTTTTACATTGTTTCCATCCATACCTGTTAAATCAGCAACTTTATAAGTTCCACTTTTGGGATACTCTTGTCCCAAAAACACAAAATACATTACACGGTCTGTAAAGTTTGTATTTTTGTATGCAATGGTTGTATAAAATGTATTAGGCCAATAATTACTTTCATCACTATAATTTGTACAAGCTGCATTACACTGAAAACCGGTAAATGGCATATTGCTTACATACATGGAGCCTGTAGCTTTATAACATACTTCTGTAGCTGTAGGTTTCTCGGTTTCAACTTTGTCTTCCTCTTTTTTTTCTTCTTCTTCTTTTTTACAACTAGATAATGTAACTGTTGTAGCTAAAGCGAACGCAATGCAAGCGTATAATAGTTTTTTCATAATTTGTAATTAATAGAATTTTTAAGCAATATATAATTTAAGAATTAATATCAAAAGTATTCATAAAAGCAGTTGTGAAATTGCCTTTTTTAAATTCTTCATTTTGCATTAATTTAATATGTAATGGTATTGTTGTTTTCAATCCCGGACCTTCAATTATAAATTCCCCTAGTGCACGTTCCATTTTAATAATTGCTTCTTCGCGAGTTTGAGCACTTACAATTAGTTTTGCTATCATGCTATCGTAATTGGAAGGAATAACATATCCGGCATACACATGTGTATCCACACGTGTACCATGACCACCCGGCTTGTGTAAATTTTCTATTTTACCCGGTGTTGGTCTGAAATTATTAAATGGATCTTCTGCATTAATTCTACACTCAATTGCATGTTTTATTGGTAAATAATTTTTACCACTAATAGGAACACCTGCTGCAATTAATATTTGTTCTTTTACCAAATCATAATTTATTACTTCTTCGGTTACAGGGTGCTCTACTTGGATACGTGTATTCATTTCCATGAAATAGAAATTCCGATGCTTATCCACTAAAAATTCAATAGTACCTAATCCTTCATAATTAATAGCTTTAGCACCTTTAATAGCAGCTTCGCCCATAATGTCACGTAATTCAGGGGTTATAAAAGGAGACGGAGACTCTTCTACCAATTTCTGATGTCTTCTTTGAATTGAGCAGTCTCGTTCACTTAAATGGCATACATTTCCGTATTGGTCACCTGCTAATTGGATTTCAATATGACGAGGTTCTTCTACGTACTTTTCCATGTAAATACCATCATTTCCAAATGCAGCAGCGGCCTCTTGTTTTGCACTATCCCAGTTTTTTTCAAACTCTTCATCCTTCCATATTATACGCATTCCTCTACCTCCACCACCTGCAGTTGCTTTGATAATTACAGGATATCCAATTTCTTTTGCCAATTTACGACCTTCATCTGCATTTGCTAATAAGCCATCACTACCTGGAATTACGGGAACTCCTGCTTTTTTCATAGTATCTTTAGCATTTGCTTTATCACCCATAGCATTTATCATTTCAGGTGATGCACCAATAAACTTAATACCATGATCACGGCAGATACCAGAAAATTTAGCATTTTCTGATAAAAATCCATATCCGGGATGAATTGCATCGGCATTAGTAATTTCAGCAGCTGCAATTATATTAGGCATATTCAAATAGGATTGCGCTGAGGGTGCAGGACCTATACAAACTGCTTCATCAGCAAACCGAACATGTAAACTGTCTTTATCAGCAGTAGAATATACAGCTACGGTTTTTATCCCCATTTCGCGTGCTGTACGAATTATCCGTAGTGCAATCTCTCCTCTATTTGCTATTAATATTTTTTTGAACATGTTATTATTTTTTTATAAAAAC
>JACFNJ010000014.1 GCA_019454865.1 Bacteroidia bacterium | reverse complement strand
GTGTTTTTATTATTAAATATCCTCAATAAATTAGACTCCTACAATTAAACTAAATAAATCTTTATACTATTATTATCAAACGTAAGTCATAAGCCTATTTCTAACAGGAAATACAGCTTGTGTTTAGTTTACCAATGAAAATAAATTTTGTCTTTTCAATTTTATTTATTGAATAATTATAGAACATAAAGTTTAATTGTGATTTTTTACAAGGCTAACACGAACAAGAACAGAAAAAATTTCATTTATTACCTTTTTTTGGTGTAAGTAAATTCCCAATCATGAAAATTTTCGTATAAATAAGGATCCATATCAATGTTGGAGTTAATAGAATACGCAAAGACATTCCCTTTTTCATCAATGTTTCTGGCCATATCAGAAATTTCAATAGGAAAATTGTATATTTTAAAACCATCCTTGTCCATGAATTCTATTTCGATTTTTTGGATTGTTTTTACTTTGGTTTCAAAATATGGATCATTTTTTAAACTGTCAGGTAACAAAGTTACATATGAACTTTCATTGTTCTTTTCACTTATAATGAACAATTTGTAATACATTTTATTATGTTTAAACTTTGTCTCAAGAACTATTCTGGGGATTTTCAATTCTGTCAATTTCAATTCTTTGAATTTTTTGGTTTCTGTATTATGAAGACGACTAATTAAATTTTCATATTCTTCTTTACTTCTTTTCTCTTTATAATATGTAGAAATGTCTTCCCATTTATATAATACAGAACTAATTCCAACCAACAACAATAAAAAGGTAAACCTAAAGATGTTTTTGTTGTAAAATTTAGTTTTATCAGTAAAAGTTCCCATTTTATATAATTTCTTATTTATTATTTGTAATGTAAATGATTTTATTTTTTTGATTCTTGAAGATGAATTTGTTGAGATATTTATATTAGAACTGAAAATAGTATAAGTGAATGTGTGTTGTTCATGTAGTAGTTTTAATTTTTAGAATGTTTCACTAAGGTTTTCAAAAATATCAACATACCTAATAACCTATTTTTTATATCCAATTATAAGATTATTATAAGATTTAAGCAATTGAAAAATTCAAGATGATTAAAAATTTAGGAATAATGTATAAAGAATAAGAAATTTATGATTAGTGTATTTGCTCAAATTCATTTTTATATAATAGCCCACATCCTTTCACTATTAAAATAAAAACTGTTTTTTGTAGTTACCTTTTTCTGCAAACATAAATTCCATCCCGTATTGGAATTAGGATTTTTTCAACTCGTGCATCTTTGGCTACAAAATCATTAAACTGATTTATTGCAATAGTGTCTTTATCTTTTAATAAAGCATCGGGTTCAACTACTTTTCCACTCCATAGTACATTATCGCAAATAATATATCCACCGCTATTTACTAACGGTAAAACCTGTTCGTAATATTTAAGATAATTTTGTTTATCCGCATCAATAAATACTAAATCGTATTGATAAGGCAATGTTTTAATAATATTATAAGCATCTCCAACTATAAACTGAACTTTGTTTTTTAGCCCTGCACCTTCTATTGATTTAGTAATAATATCTTCTTGTTCGGGATTTATATCAATAGTAATTAATTTTCCGTCATCAAGTAAACCTTCGGCAAGGCATAGCGCTGAATAGCCTGTGTATGTTCCTATTTCTAAGATGTATTTTGGCTTTATCATTTTACTTATCATAGCCAAAAATCTACCTTGAAAGTGCCCACTTATCATTCGGGGTTGTAGCACATTAGCACAAGTGTATCGGTTAAGTTTTTTTAAAACCTCACTTTCCTGTTCGGTGTGTGAATCGCAATACGTTTGTATGTCGGGTGAAATTATTGTAAACATAAAATTCAATAATGATTTTATAGTAACTTATATTTTCTTAGCGCAATAATGTATGCAATAATACAGCCCAAGGTATTAGCCAGCATGTCAAAATAATCGTAACTACGACCGATAAAAATGAATTTTTGCATGAGCTCAATTAATGCACCAAAAACTGCACTCATCAAACACCATTTCAGTAAAATAGTTTTTGTTTTGGATGAGGTGTTGTTTAAGTTTTCTTTTATGCCTAACCACGTTTGCATACCAAATAAAAAGGCATGAATTGGTTTATCATACCCAAACAAATCTTCAAGTTTTAGCTCGGCTAAAGTACCTGGTGATGCACCACATGCAAACAAAATTAATACTGCCCAAAGTATGGTGTATTTATATTGTTTTACTGTTTGGTTAATTATCATTTTCGGCTATCATATAGTTTACCTATTCGTTGATAGCTTTTATGCCCGGCAATTCTTTTCCTTCAAAATATTCAAGTAAAGCCCCACCACCGGTACTTACATAACTTACTTCTTTTTCAAAACCAAACTTGGCTACTGCGGCTGCACTATCACCACCACCAATTAAGCTGAACGCTCCGTTTTTTGTAGCTTCTGCAACTGCTATAGCCGCTTGTTTAGTTCCGTTTTCGTAATTGCTCATTTCAAACACGCCCATTGGTCCATTCCAAAGTATAGTTTTTGAATTTTTAATTACTTCGGCATATTCTTTTGCAGCCTCTGGCCCTATATCTAAACCCATCCATCCGGCTTCAATGTTTTTGTTGCTGCATGCTTTATGGTTTGCTTCGTTGCTAAATGCATCAGCAATTATGCTATCTGCCGGAAGCATTAAGTTTACTCCTTTTGATTTGGCTTTTGCCATAAGGTCTAAACACAACTGTAAGCGATCTTCTTCACACAAACTTGCCCCAATTTCGTAACCCATTGCTTTTAAAAAAGTATATGCCATACCGCCACCTATTATTAGGTTATCTACTTTGTCAATCAGGTTTTCTAATATTAATAATTTATCACTCACTTTAGCGCCTCCGGTTATGGCTGTGAAAGGGCGAGCAGCTTGTTTCATTACTAGTTCAGCATTGGCTACTTCTTTTGCCATAACATAACCAAAACATTTTGCATTTGAAAAAAACTGAGCAATTATTGCAGTACTTGCATGTGCGCGATGTGCTGTACCAAAGGCATCGTTTACATATACATCACCCAATTTGCTTAATTTTTCTGCAAATATGGTGTCGCCTTTTTCTTCTTCTTTATAAAAACGTAAGTTTTCTAATAACAATACTTGTCCGGGTTGTAGGGCATTTGCTTTGTCTATTGCATCTTGTCCTATGCAGTCTTGTGCAAACTGAACATCCACACCAAGAAGTTCTCCGGTACGTGCAACTGTGTGTTTTAAAGTAAATTTATTGTAATCTATTGTTCCGTCTTCTTTTAATTTTTTTAGTGGACGACCCAGGTGGCTCATCAATATGCAACTTCCGCCATCTGCTAATATTTTTTTAAGTGTAGGTATTGTAGCGCGTATGCGAGCATCATCCGTAATAGCAAATGTGTTTTTATCTAAAGGAACGTTAAAATCAACGCGAACCAAGGCTTTCTTGCCGGCAAAATTAATGGTGTCCACTGTTTTCATGCTGAAAAATTGTTTTTATTATTTTGGCAAAAATAGTTTTTTTATACTTAGATTGTAGTTGAATTTTTTGTATAAATAAAATTGTATTTAGTAAATAACACACCTCACAAAATGAACAAATTACTTTGCCGTAGCTTACTTGTATGTATTTTTTCTGTACTAATATCCTGTAACAACAAACGAGAAATGATGTTAGTAAAACGCTGGTATGTAGCCGATGTAATGTTTGAGAAACAAAAAAATAATTACATGAGTAAAGACTCAATAAATGAAGAAAGGCAACTTGCAATATTGAAAGATGTATTAACTAAAAACTTGTATGAGTTTAAAGAAAACGGTACATACGTTACAGGCAATATTACCGGAAATGTCGGTGGCAAATGGAATTTAAATGCTGAAAGCATCACGTTAAAAAGTGATAATAAGACAGAAAAAGAAATTCCGATAGAACACCTTAGTGAAGATAGCTTGGTATTATTATTTAATAATGACCAAACAAGTGTAAAGCTTCATTTGATACTTAAACCGGTGCAATAAAAAAGCTGTCCTAAAATTTCTTTCGAGACAGCCTTTGTTTACTGATTAATTTTTAAATATAATTAGTGATTGTGTCCTTCGTGGTTTTCAGTAGAGTCTGCTTCTTGGTCAGTTTCAATTTGTGCGCGAATTGCTGCTTCTAACGAGTCGCTGGCAGCATTATCTAAATTGATTGTGCTGTCCACTGTTGCTTGTTCTTGTTCTGATAAATCGGTTTTTGGGGCTTCATTACCGCATGCTACAAAAACCAATGTGCCCACAGTAAAAATTGTTGCTAAAAATACTTTTTTCATTGTTGATTTATTTTGATAAAAATCGAAGATATAAAACTTTCTATCGTAATACAAAGTTTTGTCCTAAGTAAACTTTACGTACCATTTCATCCTCTGCCAATTCAGGCGCTGTGCCTGATTTTAATATTTTGCCTTCAAAAAGTAAATACGCACGATCAACAATGCTTAGTGTTTCGTGAACATTATGGTCGGTTATTAAAATTCCGATTCCTTTCAATTTCAGTTTAGCTACTATTTGTTGAATATCTTCTACAGCAATCGGGTCAATTCCGGCAAAGGGTTCATCAAGTAATATAAAACGCGGGCCAACTGCTAATGCACGAGCAATTTCACACCTTCTTCTTTCACCTCCGCTAAGTACATTTCCCATACTTTTGCGTACGCGATTTAGTCCAAATTCTTCTAAAAGTTCTTCTAATTTCTTTTCTTGTTCAGATTTGGAAAGACGTGTCATTTCAAGCACTGCTTTAATATTGTCTTCTACACTAAGAGTTCTAAAAATAGATGCTTCTTGTGGTAAATAGCCCAATCCTTTTTGTGCTCGTTTATACATTGGTAATGGAGTAATGTCTTCGTTATCCAACATTACTTTGCCTTCATCCGGTTTTACCAATCCTACTGTCATATAAAAACTTGTAGTTTTGCCGGCACCATTTGGGCCTAAGAGTCCAACACATTCTCCTTGTTTTACTTCAATGGAAACGTTGTTTACCACTGTTCTTTTTTTATAGCGTTTAATCAAGTTATGTGCTGAAAGAATCATGCTCATTCGAAAAAGAATTTATTTGGTTTCTGAATTTAATGAATGAACGGCATTGCTAATAAATTGCATGTTTTCCGGATTTTTTTCAAAAGCATTACCTATTACAACTACATCCGCTCCGGCTGTACATGCTGCTACAGCTGCTTCAGCACTTCGTATTCCGCCACCAATAAAAATTGGTGTTTTTACCTGTCCTTTTACAGCTTTAATTACTTTGGGCATAATTGGATTTAACGCTCCGCTTCCGGCATCCATATAAGTTATTTGTAATCCAAGCATTTCTCCGGCTAATGCTGTACATGCTGCTATACTACTTTTTTCGGCAGGTATGGGTGTGGTGTTGCTCATGTAACTTACTGATGAACCTTTGCCTCCATCTATTAATATATAACCGGTTGGAATTACTTCAATGCCACTTTTTTTCAATACCGGAGCGGCTAATACTTGTTTGCCTATTAACAAGTCCGGATTTCTACCGCTAATTAATGAAAGAAAAAGTATAGCATCAGCTTTATTGCTTACCTGCATTACATCACCCGGAAATATTATTACAGGAATTTCAGTATGGCTCTTTATTATTCCGATACATTCATCAAAAAATCCTGTTGTCATTAAGCTACCACCAACCAAAATATAATCAATACGATTAGCATTGCATAGTTTACAAAGGTGAATTAAGCTTTCGGTATTAATTACACTATCCGGGTCTATCAAAACAGCAATCTGTTTTGTTCCTTTTGCATGGTTAGCTCTTAGTGTTTGTAATATCGTATTCAACTTTTTCAGGTATTTGATATGCACTGCAAATAAAGTAAATTTATTTAATACTCTCTTTTTACATAAATAAGTTGAATTTGCCTTGGTTAAAGTTTCAAATTGAGCACATCAAAATTGTTGTTGTATTCAAACGTAAAAAACAAGTTAGAGCCTATCCAATTGTATAGTAAAACATTAGGTAGCTTCCACCAATAGTATGGCATAATATTTATTTATGCTAATCGAGACTAATTGTTTTGGGCTATAAACAATTGATAATATGCAAGAACCGTAATGTATTTAACAGTTTAGCAGATATAGATTTTATGCTTTTGTTGAATAGGATTAATTAATTCAAACCCAATTGAATTAAAAATTGAAAATTCAGCTAATTTTATTAAACTTGCATCCTTTTAAAAACAAAAAACTTTACAGAGAAATCCATCTAAGATGAGGCAATTAAAAATAAGCAAACAGTTTACTAATCGTGAAAGCAAGTCGTTAGACAAGTATTTGAATGAGATTAGTAAAGTTCCGATGATAGATGCACAAGAAGAAGTAGAACTTGCAAGAAGAATTAGAGAAGGCGATCAGGTGGCGTTGGAGAGGTTGGTAAATGCAAATCTTCGATTTGTTGTTTCAGTATCTAAGCAATATCAAAACCAAGGATTAACGTTAGGTGACTTAATTAATGAAGGCAACTTAGGTTTGATTAAAGCAGCAAAACGTTTTGATGAAACTCGTGGTTTTAAATTTATTTCCTACGCAGTTTGGTGGATTCGTCAATCCATTTTGCAGGCATTGGCTGATCAGTCCAGAATAGTGCGTTTGCCTTTAAACAAAGTAGGTTCAATTGGACGTATTGGCGGTGTAGCAGCAAAACTTGAACAACGCTTAGAGCGCGAACCAACTGTTGAAGAAATTGCAATTGAAATGGACTTGCCTTTGCAGGAAGTTGAGAATGCACTTCGTTCTACCGGTCGTCATTTATCAATTGATGCTCCACTTACTGAAGGTGAAGACAATACTTTGTTAGGAATATTAGATAGCAATGACGAGCCACGTCCGGATATTCAATTAATAAACGAGTCATTACAAAAAGAAATTAGTCGTGTAATTTCTACATTAAGTGAAAAAGAAAGGGATGTGCTAAAATATTATTATGGATTAGATGGAGGCCCTGCACATACGTTAGAAGATATTAGCGAAAAAATTGGATTAACACGTGAACGTGTACGTCAGATTAAAGAAAAAGCACTTCGCAGATTGCGTAAATCCAGCAAAAGCAAAATATTAAAAGCGTATTTGGGATAGAAAGATAATGCGTTATACGTGAATAACTCTTTATAAAACATCTGCACAAACTGCAGATGTTTTTTATTTTTGAATAAAATTAGAATCGTTTTTCTTTAAACATAAGGATCACAAAATTAATAGAGAATAATGCAAGAAAATTATAGACCTGTTGGGTTTAGCATATTGCCACCGGTAGTTAAAAATTTACTAATAATTAATGGCTTGTGTTATATGTTGAGCTTGGTATTGCAAGACCGAATGGGCATAGACATTAATAGGTATGTTGGGCTGTTTCATCCGGAGTCGGTTTACTTTCGTCCTTACCAGTTGGTTACTCATTTGTTTATGCACGGTAGTTTTACCCACTTGTTATTTAACATGTTTAGCTTGTGGATGTTTGGCAGTGTATTGGAAAATTATTGGGGACCCAAACGGTTTTTAATTTATTATTTTATTACAGGCTTAGGTGCTGCTGCATTGCATTTGGGTGTAAGTATGTACGAGGTGCATCAAGTAAAAGTAGTTGTACAAGATTATTTAGCCAATCCCTCATACAACGCATTTTACACCTTACAACAAATTAACGGAAACCTTTTTGATACGGAACAATTACAGCAATTTTTGCAAAGTTGGAATATGGACCAATCCAATACTCAGTATATTCAATACTCGCAAGAAATTGCAAATGCAATATTGCAGCGTCAATTAAATATTCCAACCGTAGGTGCAAGTGGTGCAGTGTATGGGTTACTATTGGCATTTGGTATGTTATTTCCAAACACATTACTGTTTATGATATTTATACCAATTCCGATAAAGGCAAAGTATTTTGTAATGATTTATGGTGCCTTGGAGTTGTATCAAGGAGTGGCTAATAATGCAGGTGATAATGTGGCACATTTTGCACACTTAGGCGGAATGTTGTTTGGTTACTTTTTAATAAAATATTGGAATAAACGAAGAAGGGATACTTTTTATTAATACCGATGAATAATACTTGGAAACAACTTACTTCAACGTACATTCACACTAATAATGCTGTTAATCGAATAATAGCAATTAATGTTACAGTATTTATTATTCTGATGCTTTTAAGTGTAGTATCGTTTTTGTTTCAGTTTACCAATTTATCATCACTTATCCAGAGTTATCTAACTCTGCCCGCATCATTTGATAAGCTGCTATTTAAGCCTTGGAGCATTGTAACCTATATGTTTTTGCATAGCGGGTTTTTTCATTTGTTGTTTAATATGCTTTGGCTTTACTGGCTTGGTAATTTGGTGCAAGAATATCTTGGTAATAAGCACGTATATCGTTTGTACTTTTTTGGAGGTGTTTTTGGAGGATTATTGTTTATTCTTGCGTTTAATTTTTTTCCGGCATTTAATGCATACAAAGATATAGCCTTTGCTTTGGGTGCATCAGCAGGTGTATTAAGTATTGTTATTGCATCAGCTACTTTATTGCCTAATTATGAAGTACAGTTGTTATTGTTGGGATTTGTAAAATTAAAATGGATTGCGATAGTTGTAGTTATTTTAGATGTAATAGGGATAGAGAGAGGCAATTCCGGTGGGCATATTGCACACTTAGGTGGAGCTGTTTTGGGCTTTTTTTATATTAAACAACTTTATGGAAAAGCATCAATACATAACCTATTTTCAAAACTTGGATTTAATCGAAAAAAACTGAAAATAGTTCATAAATCAACTACACCAGTACAGCAAGAAGAAATAGATGCAGTATTGGATAAAATTAGCAAAAGCGGTTACGATAGTTTAACTAAACGAGAAAAAGAAATTTTATTTAAAGCAAGCAAGCAATAATGTTTATCATCAATCGAATAGTATTTTTCTTTAATTCTATTGCAATATTAGCATTGTTATCTACCTATGTTGCTCCATACATAAGCCCTGATTTGCTTTGGCCGGTAGCTTTCTTTGCTTTGGCTTATCCGGTTGTGTTGCTAATAAATATTGTATTTATCATTTATTGGTTAATATTTTTCAACATGAAATTTCTTTTCTCGCTTGCAGCAATTATTATTGGTTGGTCGCATGTAACAAAATTTATACAGATAAATGCCAAAAAATCACCGGAGAGATTAGAAAATAGTATAAATGTAATAACATTTAATGCGCGGTATTTTGGGCTGTTTGATTTTAAAGGTGAAAATCGTTCGGATGCAGAGGTGGATTTGTTTATGGATAAATTTAACAAAATAGATCCGGATATTTTTTGTATTCAAGAAATGGCAAACATTTCAGTACCTCGTACAAATAAGCTAATAGATAATGTATATAGTAAGCTAAAAAAATATAATAAGGTAAATGTAAACATTACCAAAGATGGTGTTTGGTTGTGTGATAATATTGCAATGTTTTCAAAACATAAAATTGTAAAAAACGGTGTAGTGGAACACGATGTAACAAGCGGTAATTATACAATATATGCAGATATGATAATTTTTGAAGATACCATTCGGGTAATTGCAACACACCTTCAATCCATAAAATTTGAAAAAGCAGATTACGAAGCTATAAATAAAATAGAAACCGAAAGAAAACCAGAGAACATTATTGCATATAAAAGTGTTGTAGATAAGATGAAATATGCATTTTTAATGCGTGCTAAACAAACGGATGCAATTGAAGAATTTATTAAAAAAACACCATATAAAATTATTGTTTGTGGTGATTTTAATGATACTCCTCTTTCTTATGCCTACCATAGTATTAAAGGCGACATGAAAGATGCCTTTGTAGAAGCAGGTAGCGGATTAGGAAGAACGTATGTTGGCAAGATGCCAAGTTTTCGTATTGATTATATTTTGGGGAGCCCTACTTTTCAGTTTTATAATTATTACACTAAAATTTTTGAATTTAGTGACCACAAATTAGTGAGTTGTAGTATTAAGCTTAAATAAAAATACAATCACAACTACTCGGATTAGATAATATTTTGTAACTTTTGTAACAAATTATAGTTATTCTTACTTTTATCTTTGCATAAGAAAATTGCCAACTAAAGAGATGAAAAACCTTGTTGTAAAATATAAAAAACACTTGCTGGGGTTAATGGTTGGTGCAGTTGTCGGTTATGGGTATTATTATTTTGTTGGATGTGCTAATGGTACTTGTGCCATTACATCAAACCCTATAAATAGTACACTATACGGTAGTATGATGGGAATTTTATTAGTTAGTAGTTTTAAGAAAGAAGAAACCAAAACAGAAAATAATGAATCATAAAGGAACAATTTTAGATGTTAGAACTCCTGAGGAGTTTATGGGCGGACATGTAGCAAATAGCATAAATATACCGCTAAATGAAATAGTAGAACGTACCGAAGAAATTAAAACATTAAAACAGCCGATTACACTTTGCTGTGCAAGTGGAGGACGAAGCGGACAGGCTACGGCATACCTAAAAGGATTAGGTATAGATTGTGAAAACGGAGGAAGTTGGTTGGATGTAAATTTTGAAATTAATTCCAAATAACTATGTCGTTTTTTAAAAGACTATTTAATCTTGGTCCTAAGGTGGACTTAGCAGAGCTAGTAAAGAATGGCGCATACATTGTTGATGTACGCACCAAGGGTGAATTTGATAGCGGGCATATAAAAGGTTCATTAAACATACCATTACAAAGCTTAGAACAAAATTTAGGAAAGCTTAAAAAAGATAAAGTAATAATTACTTGCTGTGCAAGTGGCATGCGAAGTTCATCGGCAAGAGGGTTTCTTAAATCAAAAGGATACGAAGTATATAATGGTGGCGGATGGATGAGCTTGCGAAATAAAATCAATAAATAATATGAAAGAACGTATAACAACCGGCTGGACTTTTATGCGCTTTTTGTACTTGGCAATGGGCATAACATTACTTATACAAGCCATAGTAGCAAAGCAACTTGCCATTTCACTTTTGGGTAGTTATTTTATACTGATGAGTGTATTGGGTATAGGCTGTATGGGCGGTCAATGTTATACACCGCCAACTAAAAGCACTTCGAATACTAATAAAGAGATAAAAGATGTTTCATACGAAGAAATAAAATAAAACATGTCAAATTCATTTTCACAAATTATAGCGAGTGATAAACCGGTATTGATTGATTTTTCGGCTGAGTGGTGCGGTCCGTGTAAAATGATGAAGCCAATTTTAGAAGAGCTAAAAAGCATGGTAGGGGATAGTGCTACAATAATTAAAATTGATGTAGATAAAAATCCTGCATTAGCACAGCAAATGAATATACAAGGAGTACCAACATTGGTTATATTTAAGCAAGGCAAACAATTGTGGAGGCAATCCGGTGTGATGCAAGCGAGTGCCTTACAACAACTCATAAACCAGTATAAATGAAATTTTCTTAATTATTTATAAGTGTAAAAAGAGGCTGCCATAAAAAGCAGTCTTTTTTTATAATGTACTTTTGATTGTGTTTAAATAGTAAAAGAACTTAAGGAACATAGAATACCAAGAGATCTATTTTAATTTTGATTATTTTTAAACAGTAACACGTGTTTTGAAAGAATACCAATACCTTTGCATACTAATTTAATATTATGGGACTAAGAAAAAGACCATACAATGAAAACAAAGGTGCTTCAAAAAAAGCGAACAGCACTAAATCATTCGGTAAAACAAGTAGTGGGGAAGGAACAAGAAAACCAAAAAGCTTTAGCAAATCCGGCTCTTCAGTAAAGAGGAGCTCAAAAAGAGGAGAAGATGCTGCTTCGAAGGAAATACGCTTTGATAAAAAATTTAATAGCAAAGAGCATAAAGTACGTAATACTTCCGGCAAAGATTTTAAAGGGAAAAAATCCTTTTCGGGCAAGTCTTTTGATAGAAACAAAACAGAAGGAGAGTTTACTTCATCATCTGGTTTTGACCGCACATCAAACAGAAAATTTGGTAGTAAAAACTCCGGAACACGAAAACCTTTTGATAAAGATAAACAAGATTTTTCCAAATCAAAACCAAGCTACAAACGAGGAGAAGGCAAGGTTGCTTCTTCCAGATATAGCGATGACAAACCAAGAAGCACTCGTTATTCAGCAAAAACTGAAGATGACAACAAGCCAAGATATAGCAGAAGCGGAAAACCATTTATGGTAAAAGGAGCAAAAGCAAGAGATGTGAAAGCAAAAAGCGAGGAAATGATTGAAAATGCTACTCCTGAAATTATCCGCCTTAATCGTTTTATTTCTAATGCGGGCGTTTGCAGCAGAAGAGAAGCTGACGACTTGATAAAAGCAGGTTTGGTTTCAGTTAATGGAACAGTAATAACCGAAATGGGATATAAAGTAAATCCGGGTGACGATGTACGTTACAATAATCAACGTTTGCAGTGGGAGAAAAAAGTTTATTTATTAATGAATAAACCTAAAGACACCATTACCACTAGCGATGACCCGGATGGCAGACACATAATCATGGATTTAATTAAAGACCCTCGTTTGCCTCGCGTTTATCCTGTAGGAAGATTAGATAGAAATACAACCGGAGTAATTTTATTAACTAACGATGGCGAATTAGCGCAACGCTTAACACATCCCAAATACAACGTAACTAAAATTTATAAAGCTACTTTAAATAAAAACTTTACTGCAAAAGATTTACACGATTTAAGTTTAAATGGTGTAGAGTTAGAAGATGGACCAATAAAACCTGATGCTGTAGGGATACCAAGTGCAAGCGAAAAAGATACCATACATATACAAATACACAGCGGTAGAAATCGTATTATACACCGCATGTTTGAAGCAATGAATTATACGGTAGAAAAACTTGACCGATTAGAGTTTGCCGGGATAGATAGAAAAGGCTTAATACGCGGAGCTTGGCGACATTTAGACGAAAAAGAAATTAGAAAACTTAAAAAGTTGGTTCAGCTAAAGTAATATTGGTAAATAATTGTATTTTTGAAACCTAAAAATTTTTAAAAATTATGTTTGGATTAGGCGGAACAGAATTAATTGTAATTTTATTAGTTGTAGTTTTTTTGTTTGGTGGCAAAAAAATTCCGGAATTAATGCGTGGACTTGGCAACGGTATTCGTGAATTTAACGATGCTAAGAAAAACGTTAAGTCGCATATAGAAGAAGGAATGAAAGAAAAGGACAACAAAAAAGCAAAAGAAGACTTGGAGGCGTGAACAACTATAAAACACTAAAACACATACAAAACGATATTTTACAAAACAAGATCACCCTGCGTGGTCTTGTTTTGCATTATTTGGATAACATAAATGCCAAAAAGCATTTGAATGCTTTTGTTGAAGTGTTTGAAACGGAAGCTATCCAAAAAGCAGAACAGATTGATGAAAAAATACAAAGCGGGAATGCCGGAAAACTAGCCGGAATGGTAGTTGCGTTAAAAGACAACATCTGTTACAAAGGACATGCTGTTTCTGCATCTTCAAAAATTTTAGAAGGATTTCAATCTGTTTATTCTGCAACAGTTGTACAACGATTATTAGCAGAAGATGCAATAATAATCGGACGATTGAATTGCGATGAATTTGCAATGGGTGCATCCAATGAAACTTCGTATTATGGACCCGTAAAAAACCCAATAGATGAAACACGCGTTTCCGGTGGTTCATCCGGAGGTGCTGCTGTTGCCGTAAGTGCAAATATGTGTTTGGCTGCTATTGCTAGTGATACGGGTGGCTCTGTTAGGCAACCAGCTGCTTTTTGTGGCGTAATAGGAATAAAACCTACTTATGGCAGAGTATCACGAAACGGACTTCTTGCTTATGCCTCTTCATTTGACCAAATAGGTCCGATAACGCAAAGTATGGATGATATGAAATTATTGATGGAAGTTATTTCAGGCAAAGACCCTGCTGATGCAACAACTTCATCAAGGCCTGTACCTAACTATAATTCATCAAATACAATTGCACCCCAAAAAATTGGCTATATCAAAGAGTGTTTGTTTCATTCAGCAATAGACGAAGAAATAAAACAAGCAACTTTGGCTGTAATTGATAAATTGAAACAAGATGGCCATACCGTTGAAGAAATTAGTTTTCCATATTTAGATTATTTGGTTCCTACCTATTATGTATTAACTACTGCAGAGGCAAGTTCTAACCTTTCGCGTTTTAGTGGATTAACCTTCGGGCATAGAAGCAAACAAGCGGTTGATTTGGAAACGGTTTTTAAAAACTCAAGAAGTGAAGGTTTTGGCAAAGAGGTAAAACGTAGAATTATGCTTGGAACATTTGTATTATCTGCCGGCTCATACGAGGCATATTACACAAAAGCGCAACAAGTAAGACGTTTGGTACAGGATAAAACGAATGAAATTTTTGATACCTATGATTTTATTCTTTCGCCTACCACACCTACTACAGCATTTAAGTTTGGTGAAAAGTCGGATAATCCGATTGCAATGTATTTAGCAGATTTATTTACAGTTCATGCAAATATAAGTGGAAATCCTGCTATTTCAGTCCCGATGGGTACACACACCAACAAAATGCCAATGGGTATTCAATTAATGGCAAAACATTTTTGTGAAGGTGAAATGATGACATTGGCAGAAACAATAAGTTCTTAAATTTTTAAATAAATAAAATAAATCAGAGTGTTTAAAAACGGTTTAATTGGTACTTTACTTTTTATAATAGGAATAAATTTTTGTAGTGCTCAAAGTAAAGAACAATTGTATGTACAGCGCTTGTCATTGCTTAAGTCAAAGGTTGAGTTAATATACCACCCCGAAGTAAAAAAACACATTGACGCATATTTAGCAAATCCTGAAAAAACAAAGGAAATAATTAGTTTAAGTAAAACATTTTTTCCAATGATAGAGCGTGCCTTAAACGAAAAACACTTGCCAACAGATTTGAAATATTTGGCTGTAGCCTTATCCGAACTCGACCCACAATTACAAATTTCATCCGGTGCAAGTGGTATTTGGTTAATGGGATATAACATTGCCAAAATGTATAAAATTAAGGTTAATTCATTTGTTGATGAAAGAAAAGACCCACAGATTTCATCCAATACGGTAGCCATACATTTAAAGGATTTGTTTTCGATATATCGTCAATGGCCTCTTACAATTGCGGCTTATACAGCATCACCTGTAATGTTGAATAAAAGCATACGAATGGCAGGTAATAGTATGAATTTTTGGGATGTATATCCATTTATACCGGAAGGAACACGAGAAGCATATCCAAAATTTATAGCTGCGGCATATATCTGCAATTATTACAAAGAACACGGTTTAAAAAACATACCACCAACTTTAATATCTGAGTCGGATAGTGTGCTGGTAAAAAAATGGCTTTCGTTACAGCAAATAGAAAACACCTTAGAAATACCTATTGACCATCTTCGAAAACTTAATCCAATTTTTAAGAAAGACATAATTCCATATACCATTAATGGGTATTATATAAATATTCCAAAAAATAAGGTTAAAAGTTTTTATTTACTTAAAGACAGCGTATATAAACCATCATCAATAACTGAAGAATATGCCTCATTAAATGTAGTGGCTAACACGGCTGAAACACTGCAAACAAACCTACCTCAAAACATTTCAAAGAATAAAGCAACTATCACTACAAAACATGAGGAACTAAAACCTGCATTTGATAAAAAGAGGTTGTATTATACGGTTAAAAAAGGGGATATATTAAGCGATATTGCCGATTGGTATGATGTAACACCGGAAGAAATAAAAAGTTGGAATAAACTGAAAAGTACTAAAATATTTAGCGGACAGAAACTAACCGTGTGGGTAAAACAAAACAAGCTAAGTTTTTATAAACGTATAAATACAATGACACCAAGTCAAAAGAAAAGACTAAAAAGAAGATAAATGATTTTGTAGTTTTGATAAACCAAAAAAAGCAATGAAAAATCTTCATTGCTTTTTTTGGTACTTTTTATTTAAGTGTTCGTTTTACCTCAACTATTTCGTATGCTTCAACAAAATCACCTACTCGAATATCATTAAAGTTACGAATATTTAAGCCGCACTCATAACCATATCCCACTTCTTTTACATCGTCTTTAAATCGTTTAAGTGAGTCTAATTCACCGGTATATACTACAACACCATCGCGTATAATTCTAACTTTTGAATTACGGAATATTTTTCCTTCAGTAACATAACATCCTGCAATGGTACCAACCTTTGAGATTTTGAATACTTCTCGAATTTCAACATTCCCCGTAATTTTCTCTTCTTCTTTCGGAGCCAACATTCCTTCCATAGCGTCTTTAATTTGAGCTATAGCATCGTAAATAATACTGTACAAACGGATGTCTATTGATTCAGTTTCTGCTAATTTACGTGCTTGTGGCGAAGGTCTAACCTGGAAGCCAATTATTATGGCATCCGATGCAGATGCAAGCAATACATCACTTTCTGATATTTGCCCAACACCTTTGTATATTACATCAACGGCAACTTCTTCGGTAGATAATTTTATCAATGAATCGCTTAGTGCTTCTACTGAACCATCCACATCACCTTTTACAATTACTTTTAATTCTTTAAAGTTTCCAATTGCTAATCTTCTGCCAATCTCATCTAAAGTAATATGTTTTTGTGTTCTTATACCTTGTTCGCGTTGTAGTTGTGTACGTTTGTTCCCTATTTCTTTTGCTTCTTGTTCTGTTTTAGTAACAATAAACTTATCTCCGGCTTGTGGTGCACCATCAAAGCCTAATAAAACAACAGGTGTTGACGGACCTGCAGTAACAAGTTTTCTTCCTCGTTCATCAAACATTGCACGTACTTTTCCGCTATGTATTCCGGCCAATATTGGGTCTCCTACTCGTAGTGTACCAGCTTGAACCATTACTGTAGCAGTAATTCCTCTTCCTTTATCTAATGTAGCTTCTATTACGCTTCCTACGGCACGTTTATTCGGGTTTGCTTTAAGATTTAACATTTCTGCTTCCAACAGTACTTTATCCAACAAGGCATCCATATTAATTCCTTTTTTGGCTGATATTTCTTGGCATTGATACTTTCCTCCCCATTCTTCAACTAAAATATCAATAGCTGCCAACTGTTCCCTGATTTTGTCAGGATTAGCACCTTCACGGTCAATTTTATTAATTGCAAATACAATAGGTACACCTGCTGCTTGTGCATGGCTTATTGCCTCTTTTGTTTGAGGCATTACACTATCATCAGCAGCTATAACTATAATAACAATATCTGTTAATTTTGCTCCACGTGCACGCATTGCTGTAAATGCTTCGTGGCCCGGTGTATCTAAAAACGTTACTCGTTTGCCATTTGCTAATTTTACTTCGTATGCTCCAATATGTTGTGTAATTCCTCCTGCCTCACCGGCAATTACATTTGCCTTACGTATGTGGTCTAACAAAGATGTTTTACCATGATCAACATGACCCATAACCGTAACAATAGGCGGTCGAGATTGCAAATCCTCTTCGGTGTCAATTTCCTCTTCTATTTCTTCAATTAAATCTGTTGTAACAAATTCAACTTCATATCCAAACTCCTCAGCCACAATAGCAATTGTTTCAGCATCTAAGCGTTGGTTGATGCTTACCATTAAACCCAACGACATACATGCAGAAATAATGTTGGTTACCGGAATATTCATCATTTGTGCCAACTCGTTGGCAGAAACGAATTCGGTTACTTTTACTTTCTTTTGGTCTTCCAACTCCATTGCTTCTTCCTCTCTTCTATCTGCTGCGGCATCACGCTTTTGTTTGCGTATTTTACCGCGTACCTGACCAATGTTCTGTTGATTATTTATTCGGGCTAAGGTTGCTTTTAATTTGTCTTGAATTTCCTTATCCGTAATCTCTTTCTTTTCTTCTTCTATCTGGCGACCATGATGTCTTCCTTTTGGTCCTTTATTAAATGCACCTTTGTTTGCATTATTATTTCCGCCAAACTTTGAGTTTTTATAATCTCCATTATGCCCTATTCCTTTGCTTGCCGGAGAACTTCCTTCTACTTTCTTAATATCTAAATTATCGCTACCTCCAACAAAGTTTTTTCTTCTACGTTTTTTCTTACCAATACTGTCATCACTACTCGCTACGGGTTGAGGTTTCTTTGGTTGTTCAACAGGTAATTCTATTTTACCCATTACTTTTAAACCGGATAGCTTTTCATAATTTGGCTCAATTATTTTTTCTTCAATTTCTTCCGGTTTAGTATCTATTTCTGTTTCTATTGAAGGAGTTTCAGTAATTGCTTCTACTTTTTCTTCTATAATTGGTTGTTCAACTTTAAGCTCTTCAACAGGTTGTACTTCTTTTTTAGATGACTTCTTTGGTGCTTTTTTCTCAGCAGGTTCTTCCTTCTTCTTCTTTTTCTTTGGATTCAAATCATCCAAATCAATTTTACCAAGAACTTTTAACCCTGTGGTTTCTTGTTGTGGTTCAGGTTCTGTTGGTTTTTCGTCAATAATTTCTTCTTTTACTATGGGAAGTGTTGGTTTTGCTACCTGAACCGGAGGTGCAAGTTCGGTTTTTATTAATATGCCCTCATCTTCGTCTTCAATAATTGGTGTTTCCTTTTTTGTAATTTGAGCCACCACTACTACCGGATCTTCTTTATTTTTTTTAGGCTTTTTTAAAGCAATTGCATCAACCTTAGCTTTTTTGTCCGAACTAAATTTATCAAAAAGTAGTTGATACATCTCACCTGTAATTTTTGTAGTAGGTTTGTTTTCTACGGTATAACCACTTTTTACAAGATGCTCCACTAACGTGTTTACTCCCACGTTTAGCTCTTTTGCAACGGCATTAATTCGAACTGATTCTTTGTTTTCGCTCATTTATTATTTTTAAAACGATGCTTTATCGCCAACGGATGCGTAAAAGCGCTTCAAATTTATAGTTATTAGTGGCATAAACCAAATTGCATTTGGTTTATGCCTTTTGTTTTTTTGTTTATTCAAACTCCGCTTGAAGTATTTGGCGTATCTCTTTTATGGTTTCTTCTTCCAATTCAGTTCTACGCACCAGGTCAGCTACGCTAAGTTTTAACACGCTTTTTGCTGTGTCGCAACCTATATTTTTAAGTTCATCTATTATCCAACCTTCTATTTCATCCGAAAATTCTTCAATATCAATATCTCCTTCATCTTCTTCGCTGTCGCGATATACATCTATTTCCATTCCTACTAATTTTCCGGCAAGTTTAATGTTGTGCCCTCCTTTACCGATAGCAAGTGAAACTTGATCAGGTTTTAAGCTAACAGATGCTCTGCGTGTTTCTTCATCAATTTTTATGGAGGTTACTTTAGCCGGACTTAACGCACGTTGTATTAATAATTGCAGGTTGGTGGTATAGTTTATTACATCAATATTTTCGTTACGTAATTCTCTAACAATACCATGGATACGTGAGCCTTTCATCCCCACACAAGCACCCACAGGGTCAATTCTATCGTCAAAACTTTCAACTGCTACTTTTGCTCTTTCGCCCGGTTCGCGAACAATATTTTTAACGGAAATTACTCCATCCAATATTTCCGGAACTTCCATTTCGAATAATCTTTCTAAAAATACGGGTGCTGTACGGCTAAGAATAATGCGAGGCGAACCATTGTACATTTCTACTTTTAACACTACTGAACGGATGGAATCGCCTTTTTTATAAAAATCAGCCGGTATCATTTCTGATTTTGGTAATATCAATTCATTGCCTTCATCGTCCAATACCATAAGTTCTTTTTTCCATATTTGGTAAACTTCTCCGGTTATTACTTCACCAACTTTGTCTTTGTATTTGCGATACAATTCATCTTTTTCAAGTTCCAATATTTTGCCCATTAATGTTTGACGAGCTGCTAATATTGCCCTGCGACCAAAACTTTCAAGTGTTACGGCTTCTGTTACCTCTTCACCCACTTCAAAATCCGATTCAATTTTTCGTGCTTCGGTAAGTGATATTTCTTTACGCGGATCTTCTACCTCACCATCGTGTACTATTTCTCTGTTGTGCCATATTTCTAAGTCACCGTTATTGTCATTTACAATTACGCTAAAAAATTCATCACTATTGTATTTTTTGCGCAACATGCTACGAAACACGTCTTCCAATACACGCTGCATTGTAGCTCTGTCAATATTTTTAAATTCTTTAAACTCGCTAAACGAGTCAATTAAACCTAAGTTATTCATACGTTATAAATTCAATTTTTTATTTTTTATTTAAATGAAAGTATTACGCTAACTTGTGCCAAGTCATCAAAAGCAATTTGCTTGGTTGTAGCGTCTTTGTAGTTTTTCTTTTTATCTTTTAATGCTATTAAAATTCCGGTTTCAGTTACTTCCTCTAACTTACCTGTCAATTCCGTTTCTGCTTTTAGTTTAATTGCCAATTCTCTACCAATGTGTTTGGTATATTGGCGTTTGTCTTTTAGTGGCTTGTCTGCACCGGGTGAAGATACTTCCAATTGATAGGGTTCGTCTCCGTAATCCAACTCGTCTAATTTTTCAGAAATGTACCGTGATAATTTTTGACAATTTGAAATATCAACCGACTTATCGCCATCAATATAAATAGTAAGTTTTTTACTTCCGGGTTTTTGTTCAATTTCTACCAAAAACAAATCCTCCGGAAGCGCTTCCTTACACCATGTTGTAATATTCGCTTGTATATCCATTTTCTATAAAAAGAGAGGGGACTTTTTGGTCCCCTCATCGATAACTTTATTATAAAATAACGGTGCAAATATAAAGTATTAAATTAATTGTGCAACGATTAATGCTTATTTTTTAAATTACTTTTTTGCTTCAAATGGGCGTGTAATAATACGAATAGCACGCTGGTAGCTTAAATAATTCCAAAGCCAATTAACAAAAACTACAAGCCTATTTCTAAATCCTACCAAAAGCATTAGATGCAAAAACATCCATCCCAACCATGCTGTGTACCCTTGCAGTTTTATCCCGAAAACTTCCAAAACTGCTTTGTGTCTTCCTATGGTAGCCATGCTTCCCATATTAAAATAGCGATACGGTTTTAGTGGTTTATTTGCTAATATATTCAAGATGTTTTGAGCTAATAATCGTCCTTGTTGTTGTGCTACTGTTCCTACCATTGGATGCCCATTTGGATATGCCTCATCAAAAGTTGAAAAAGCAATATCTCCAATTACAAAAACATCTTCTCTACCTTCTAAGCGATTGTATGCATCTACCTTATATCTGTTGCCTCTTGTTATATATTCATCCGGTACTCCGGCTATGGTTTTTCCTTTTACACCTGCACTCCATATTACTGTATCGGTATGTAAAGTTTCGCCATTGCTTAGTGTGAGCAAACCTTGTTGTGCATCATACGTTTTAACAGCTGTGTTTAATATTACTTTTACTCCAAGTTCTTCTAAATATTTTTTGGCCATTATGGATGATTTTTCGCTCATAGCTGATAGCACCTTTGGTGCAGCTTCAATCAAATATACTTGCATTTTGGATGCATCTAATTCGGTATAATCAGCAGGCAGAACTTCGTTTTTAATTTCTGCCAATGCTCCTGCTGTTTCTACTCCGGTAGGTCCTCCACCTACTACAACAAAATTCAAGTATCGTTCTATTTTTCCGGTTTCACTTGTGCTTAGTGCCTTTTCAAATTCTTGTAATATATCACTTCGTAGGTCTAATGCATCCGGTATTGATTTAAGTTGCATGCTGTATTTTTCTAAATCAGCATTACCAAAAAAATTGGTTTGTGCTCCCGTGGCAATGCATAGGTAATCGTAGTGCATATTGCCAATTGTGGTTTTCACTTCTTTGTTTGCCAAAATAATTTCCTCTACCTCTGCCATCCTGAAATTTACATTAGGCATTTTGCTTATTATTTTTCTGAGCGGATATGCAATGGCATCAGGACCCAAACCACCGGAAGCTACCTGATACATTAGCGGTTGAAAATTGAAATAATTGTTTTTATCCAATACCGTAATGTTAATGGGTTTTTTGTTTAATTTTTTGATTAACTCAAGTCCTGCAAAACCACAACCTATAAGTATAAGTTGCGGTAATTTATTGGGGTTGGCTAACTGGCTCATGA
>JACFNJ010000263.1 GCA_019454865.1 Bacteroidia bacterium | reverse complement strand
GAATAACCTGTAGAACCAGTAGGTGTAGAAACAATTAAGCCATCGCTCCAATATGAATTTAAAAACTCGCCATTAATAAATGTGTGAATTATAATCATGGACGAGGTGTCTTTTTTAAGAATTACAAAATCATTTAAAGCGTATCTAACCCCTTCAAATAAATTTTCATTAGATTCTAATTCTATTAACGAACGAATATCTGTTTGGTAATGCCCTTTTTGTAAATTTTCAATTGCTTTAGTAGCATTGGATAAACTTACGCCTGCTAAAAATCCCAATCTACCACTGTTAATTCCTAATACCGGAATTTCAAGTTCTTTTATATAGGTTAGGGTATCCAATATTGTTCCATCACCACCAATACTGATTACAAAATCAATATTCAATTTTTTTAGTGAATCGTGGTTATCAAAGCTTCCGTTTTCTTTTATACGAACATTGGCTTGCTTGCATTGTATAAGGTAAGATTCTTCAACATAAAAGGGTATTTCCTGTTGTGTTAAATAGTCAAACAAGTTTTGAATTGGCGACTGTAATTCCTTTTTAAAAATCCTTCCATAAATAGCAATCACCATAATTTCTTATATATTAAGATATTTAATTAACCAATTTGCTCTTCCTTGCATATTATTCTCTGTTTCGTACAATTGATGAACAGATTTGATATTGTAATTATATCTCTCCAATGCATGTAAAAGCGAATTAACTTCACTTGAATTTATTTTTAAATTTATTTCAAGCACTCCTGATGATACAGCTGAAATTAATACACCTACTATTTTAAAGTTGTTACTTTCAACAATTCTTGCTAATTCAGTTAATGAGTAATCGTTAGTAAGTATGCTTAGTGTTATTATTGCTCCAGGCTGCGTATGTGCAACATTTAAAGCAACAGATTTTAAAACACTGTAAATACTTATTGCACCTATGTATTGTTGTTCATTATCGCATACAGCAATTGTACTAAGTCCTGATTCTTGAAAAATTCGTAGAACATCAAATAAGTGTGTATCTTCCGGTATAAAAATTATTGTACTACTCATTAATTGAGCAACCGATGTTTCTACCGATTTTTTAATTTGTTTTAGATTGATGTAACCCATTAATTTTCCTTGTTCAACAACCGGCAACTCATTTACACCAGTATCTATCATTAATTCTAATGCTGCTTCGCAAGAATCAATACGTTTCAACGGTATAATTTGTTCAGTTATGACATCCTTGGCTATCATTTATTATCTAAATGTTTTTGATAAAATTTATCTGCAATCTCATTAAATTCTATTGGACATTCCATCATTGGTGCGTGTCCGCATTTATCTATAACATGAAACTCCGAATCAGGGAGTAACTCGTGAAATTCTTCGCCAACTTCTAGTGGTGTAATTTTATCATCTTTACCCCAAATTAAGCAAACGGGTTGTTTAATATTCGGAATATCTTTACGCATATTGTGGCGTATTGCTGATTTTGCAATTTTCAATATTCGAAGTACTTTCATTCTATCATTAACCGTTGCATAAACTTCATCAACTAATTCATCTGTTGCGGTTTTAGGATCGTAAAAAGTATAAGCTACCTTATCTCGAATAAATTCTTTGCTTCCTTTTTTAGGATAATCGCCACCCATTGCATTTTCATATAATCCACTGCTTCCGGTTAGTAACATTGTATTTACAAACTCAGCATGTTTTTTTATATATACCAATGCCACATGCCCACCCAATGAGTTTCCTAAAATATTTACTTTTGTGTATTTTTTGTGTTGTACAAATTCATGTATAAAATTTGCCAAACCTTCTACATTTAATAGTAAAATATTAATCTCAAATATTGGCATTAACGGTATTACTACTTTGTATTTTTTTGAAAAATGTGTGGTAACATCTTTCCAATTACTTAATGCGCCAAATAGTCCGTGTAATAAAAGTAGAACTTCACCTTCTCCTTCTTCTATATATTCAAACTTACCTTCTTTTTTTATGGTTAGATTCATTTAATGAAGCTTATGTATGCTATCAAATATAATAAAATTACACTATGTCAAGTGTTTTGCTGCAAAGGTTATAAAATTTTTTATTAAAACTAACCCATAATCAGTTAAATAGGATTCAGGATGAAATTGTATTCCTACAATGGGTAGATGTGAATGTGCTATAATCATTATTTCGTTGTTGCGGCTTAATGCTAAGGCACTTAGCGGTTGTTTTAATTCGGTAAGTATTAATGAATGGTATCTGGTAATAGTAAACGATTCTTCAATATTTTCAAAAATTGGATGATTTTT
>JACFNJ010000262.1 GCA_019454865.1 Bacteroidia bacterium | reverse complement strand
AAACCAATACAAAAATACTAAAAACTGTAACTACTGCTGATGGAACACTTGCTAAATAAGATGCTAATTGACCAATAATTTGAAATCCTTGTGGTTGAACAAAGTCCATATACAAATGGTGAAAGAATGCTGTAAGTACAAATAAAATAGTGAAATTCCAACCCAATGCCACATACCAAGTTGTTTTAAATTTTGGTCTTCCACTAACCTCAGGCATTAACTCATACAAAGTTGCCAAACCAAGATACAATGCCTCGTTTGCAATTGTATGTCCAAAGAAATATGTTAAATTTTTTATTAGTAACGGGTCATTTACAAATGTTCCACCAGAGTAATACTCCATAAATAACAGTACTAATAAAATTACCGCAGTTATTAAACAAACTATAATTCCGATTAAAGAAACTGTAGCAATTAAAATAAATGGAGGAGTTTCAGTGCTTGGCTTAGCATTCTTATTGAGATGTTGCCATGCAAAAGTTTCGCGTAAAGAGTATTTTCGTAAAATTTGTAACATCATCCCAAATGTCCATACCAACCAAGCAAAACCCATAACTGCTAAACTGTATAAAAACATAGGTGTAGCCCATTCTTTCCAAGCAATTTTAAAAGGTAATGGGTATAAAAAAGTCCACCCTGCGTGAAATTCGCCTATAAATGTAGATGACCATAGCATAAGAACGCCAATAGCAGTTAACACTAATGCAAATACATTTAATGGAACAGATACTTGCACGTACCGAGACATCAGGTAATTTACAGCAACTAAACCTGCTACAGCCCATATTCCAATCATTGTAACTCCATGTGCTGTCATTAAGGAATAGAAAGTCATATCGTTAATCTTTATTAAACTACCCTGATTAAACCGCATGGTAATACCAAAAGAAATAGCACATATAAACAATGCAAGTATTACTAAAATCCACAATGCAGTAATTTTTTTAAGTGATTTTGAAGCTTCCATAATTTCTTTATTATTTAACAATAAATGATGACCTCATATATGCGTGGGCTGAGCCACAAAACTCTAAACACAATATATTGTATGTACCGGGTTCATTAAATACCCACCGAAGACGATTAACATAACCGGGCATTGCTTGGGTTTGTGTTACTAATTCAGCTTTCGAATTATATATAGCAAATCCATGATTTACATCTAAACTTGTAACTCTAAATTCAACAGGCTTGCCTGATTGAATTACTATTTTCTCACTTTTAGGATTTTTGGCATCTATTGCTTGTTCTGACAATACAAACATAAATTGCTTTGCAGCAACATAAACAACTTTATCCGGTGCCTTATCAGCAAATAAATAATACGGTGATTTGGGAATTGTAATTGAAAAAAGTATTGCAAAAACTGCTATGTAAACCAAAAAGAAAAAATATCTTTTTTGGGTAGGGTTTTGAATCCCTTCGTTTTCTGATTTGGGCTTTAATGATGAGCTATATATATAATAAAATAGTGCCCCGATTAATACTGCTGATGCCAAAAAAAGCGTCAGAATAAATTCATGATTTTTCATGTTTTTCTATTAAATAAATTGTACTACATAATTTGAATTAAGGTTACTTTTATGGATTAAAATTGCGGCATAAAAGTATTACAATACTTTTATTACACAAAATTTATTTCTGCATATATATAAATCAAACTATTAGCACGAAAAATAAATGCTAAATATAAAATTCGACTAAAATTTTAACTAAACTTGAATCAGAAAACAAGTAATGCAATAGAACGAAAATTTACATTAGACAAGTACGAAAGAAATGATAAACCGAATAGATATTGAAAAATTCATTGCTTGTAAAAATGATGCCCCAATATTTGATGTACGCACACCTGCTGAATTTGAACATGCTCATATTCCTAAAGCTATAAACTTACCGATTTTCACTAACGATGAACGTGCTAAAATTGGTACTACTTACAAACAAATAGGTCGTGAAGAAGCTATTTTATTAGGTTTTGAAATAACAGGCCCAAAATGGAGAACCTTTATTGAAACAGCAAAAAAATATGTATCCAATAAAAAACTGTATGTACACTGCTGGCGTGGTGGAATGCGTAGTGGCGCAATGGCATGGGCTTTGGATTTTTATGGTTTTGATGTTACCATAATTAATGGTGGATACAAACAATATCGAAATTGGGTACTGCAACAATTTGATAATAAATATTTGTTTAAAGTACTTGGTGGCAAAACAGGCTCACACAAAACAGATATTTTAAAAGAAATTGAAAAACTGGAGGAACAAATTATTGACCTGGAAGGGCTAGCTAATCACCTTGGTTCA
>JACFNJ010000261.1 GCA_019454865.1 Bacteroidia bacterium | reverse complement strand
TAAACGGAATTTTATCTAACAATGGAAACCACGGAGTGTTGTATTATACTGTAGGAGCTAATGGTGCCACTATTAATAATTATTTGAATTCAAATTTATTTTTTGAACAATTAAAGCAGTTACAACCGGATTTAGTAATTGTTTCCTTAGGCACAAATGAGAGTGTAAGCGATATAGCATTGGATACATTTTATAATTATCAATCCATGTTTCATGCCAAGCTTAAAGCTGTAACTAGTGATACTTCAAATATAATTTATACAACTCCTGCTGATAACTTTAAAAAACATAAATCAATTATTAGAAAAAAGATAAAAGGCAAGTGGCGAAAGCGAAATGTTAAGTATTATGTAAATAATACAAAGGCAAAAGAAATACGAAATACAATTATTGAATTTTGCAATGCTACCAATAGTATGTATTGGGATTTGTATGAAGTAATGGGTGGAGAAAAAAGTATGAAAAACTGGGTAAATAATGGATTTGCAGCTAAAGACCATATTCATTTTACAAAAAGTGGTTATGAGTTACAAGGCGATTTGTTTTATAAAGCATTACAAAAAATATTAACCCTCAAATGAATTCCTTTATTGAATCCATAGTTAATCAGTTAGTATATAATCCGGATGAACCCATATTGTTTAATAGTGGATTTTTCCTCTATTTTTTATTGGTTTTTGTTTTTGTTTTTTGGGTATTCCGTAATCATTCAAAAATAAGGACAACACTTTTTTCAATTTTCTCGTTATATTTTTTTTATAAAGCATGTGGTTACTATGTACTATTAGTAATAATTGCTGCTGTTGTTGATTTTATAATATCAAACATAATTTATAAAACACATCAAAAACACATTAAGAAATTATGGTTAATAGGCAGTATTGTTATTAATTTAAGTTTGTTGTTTTATTTTAAATACACCGATTTTTTCATTGCTATTTCTAATGATTTAGGTTTTACAAAAATATCGCCATTAAACTTACTTTTACCTATAGGGATTTCATTTTATACTTTTGAAAACATAAGCTATACAATTGATGTTTATCGTGGAAGTTTTAAGCCCGTAAAGCGTTTTGGCGATTATTTATTTTTCCTTTCCTTTTTCCCTAAACTCATTATGGGGCCAATTGTGCGAGCGGCTGATTTTATACCACAAATTCACAAACCATTTCATCTTACCGAACAGCAAGTGGCAAAAGGAGCATATCTTATTGCATCCGGTTTGATAAAGAAAGTAATTATTAGTGATTATATCAATGCTAATTTAGTTCAATATGTATTTGATGATCCGATGCGTTATTCGGGGGTTGAAATTTTGCTTGCTGTTTATGGTTATGCTTTGGTTATTTATTGCGATTTCAGCGGTTATAGTGATATGGCAATTGGTATTGCTAAGTGGTTTGGCTATGATATAAACATTAATTTTTTATCTCCTTACCAAAGTAAAAGTATTACTGAATTTTGGCGCAGATGGCACATAAGTTTAAGCTCATGGTTGCGCGATTATTTATATATTCCATTAGGCGGAAACAGAGAAGGAAAGTTAAGACAACATCTCAATTTATTTATTACCATGTTACTTGGTGGCTTGTGGCATGGAGCAAATTTTACTTTTGTTCTTTGGGGTGCATTGCACGGAATTGCGTTGGCTGCTGATAAAGTTTGGAATAAATATTTTAAAAACAATTTTGCCTTTTTGCCTAATTGGTTTAAACAGGGTTTAGGCATACTTATTACCTTTCATTTTGTATGTTTTTGCTGGGTATTTTTTCGGGCTGATACCTTGAACAATGCATTGGTAATGCTAAACCAAATTATTTCAAATCAGTCTATCATTTTGTGGGAACATGCATTAGAAGGCTATTTGCCGGTAGTTTGGATGATGCTGTTTGGGTTTATTATACATGCAATACCGGATAATTTAGCAGATAGAGTTATTCAAAAAATAAATCGAATTTCGGTTTGGGTTTACGTTTTAGTTTTTTGCTTATTATTAATTGTGTTAATTCAATTTAAATCAGCAACCCCGATTTTGCCTATCTATTTACAATTTTAATGATCAAAGTTGTGTTTCTTTTATAAGCCCACAATACAATTAGTGGAAAAAAGTAACGTAAGTAGAACTCTACTTCAGGTTTGTTTTCAAATGTAAATTATAATACAGATTATCCCATTTTATAAATTCATTTTAAAGTTACATTTTTGCGTTATGTACGTAGAACAATTATACACCAACTGCCTTGCACATGCAGCATATTATATTGAAAGCAATGGGGAAGTTGCTATTATCGACCCATTGCGCGATTTCAACGACT
>JACFNJ010000013.1 GCA_019454865.1 Bacteroidia bacterium | reverse complement strand
ATACTCCTTTTCTTTTTGTATCAAATAAAATGTTTCACGGCTTCAACATATATACAACATTTTTTTAAGTTTCCACATTGCTGTGGATACCTTTATTGCTTATTAATTAGCAGGATAAAATTGTATTAGTTGCAATTTTAACCAGTTGTTTTACCCAATTATCAACATAGTTTATTTGTTTTTTCACGGAAAAAATGGAAAAAAATTCCAAGAAACTTTTTTAAGGACATTTTCATTGCGCTTAACCAAAATCAATCATGCGGTTTAAATTAGAGTTTTAGGTTTTAAAAAATTACTTACAAATATTGGTTTTATATATGACCTCAATCTTGTTGGATTCTGAACTTTGTCAGTGTAAATCTTTTTTATAAACCATTGTTTTGAGAAAAACAAAAATCAAATAAAACAATTTAAATAGATTACCAATGAGATTTGAACGCAGACCATGGGCAGAGCCCTTTAAAGTAAAGGTAGTTGAGCCTTTAAAAATGACAACACAGCAAGATCGAGAAAAATACATTGTTGAAGCAGGATACAATACATTTTTGCTTCGCTCGGAAGATGTTTACATTGATTTGCTTACCGACAGTGGAACAAATGCTATGAGTGATAATCAATGGGCCGGTATGATGCTTGGTGATGAAGCTTATGCCGGTAGTAAGAATTATTATAATTTGGAAGCAAATGTTCAAAAAATTTATGGTTACAAATATTTAGTCCCTACGCATCAAGGTAGGGGGGCAGAAAATATGCTTTCACAATGCTTGATAAAAAAAGGACAATATGTACCGGGTAACATGTACTTTACTACAACCCGATTACATCAAGAGTTAGCCGGAGGTACTTTTGTGGATGTAATAGTGGATGAAGCACATGATCCGGAATCGGATTTTTTGTTTAAAGGAAATGTGTGTTTGCAAAAATTTGAAGATTTAATAAAAAGAGTAGGAGGGGAAAACATTGCATACATAACTATCGGGGCAACCGTGAACATGGCTGGCGGACAGCCGGTGTCTATCGAAAATATTAAAGCTGTAAATGCACTTGCACACAAGCACGGTATAAAGGTAGTATTAGACGCAACACGTGCTATGGAAAATGCGTATTACATACAACAACGTGAAGCAGGATATGCCAATAAGCCAATTGCAGAAATACTTAAAGAGTTTGCATCTTATTCAGACGCTGCAACCATGAGTGGTAAAAAAGATTTATTGGTAAACATTGGCGGTTTTGTGGCTGTTAATGATTGGGATTTGTTTGAAGAATTACGCAACATGGTTGTAATATATGAAGGCTTACATACATACGGAGGATTAGCAGGAAGAGATATGGAAGCTATGGCAAGAGGTATGGAGGAAGCCATACAAGACGATTATATGGCATCACGAATTAGACAAGTAGAATATTTGGGTAACTTATTAGATGAATATGGTGTACCAATGGTAAAGCCTTTTGGTGGACATGCAATTTTTTTAGATGCGCGAAGATTTTACAGCCACATACCACAATCACAATATCCTGCACAAGCATTAGCAGCTGATTTGTATGTAAATTCCGGTGTGCGAACTATGGAACGTGGAGTTGTTTCAGCTGGTAGAAATAAAGATACAGGTGAAGAGTTTATGCCTAAACTTGAACTTGTTCGATTAACTATACCGAGACGAGTATATACACAAGCACACATGGATGTAGTTGCATATTCTGTTGCTGAGTTGTATGAAAACAGACATAAAGCAAGAGGTTTGAAAATGGTTTATGAACCAAAATATTTACGCTTTTTCCAAGCTCGTTTTGAAAAAATATAAAAGTGGTTTGAGTAAATAAAAAAAGCAGCTCTTGTGAAGCTGCTTTTTTTATTGAATTTTATTTTTACATATGGATCGGGCGATTAGCAGTTGCAGCTAAACAAGCCTCTTTCATAGCTTCTGTATATGTAGGGTGCGCATGGCTCATTCTACTTATATCTTCTGCACTTGCTCTATATTCCATTGCAACTACAGCTTCAGCAATTAAATCAGCTACACGTGGTCCTATCATGTGTACACCTAAAATTTCATCTGTTGCAGCATCCGCAAGAACTTTAATAAATCCATCAATATCCATACTTGCTCTTGCACGACCTAACGCTCGCATTGGGAATGAACCGGTTTTATATTTTATTCCATTTTTCTTTAATTCTTCTTCAGTTGCACCTACACCGGCTACTTCCGGCCAGGTATAAACTACACCAGGAATTAAATTGTAATTGATATGTGGCTTTTGACCTGCTAACGTTTCCGCAACAAATACGCCTTCTTCCTCTGCTTTGTGTGCTAACATTGCTCCTTTAACTACATCACCTATTGCATAAATTCCTTTTACTGCTGTTTCTAAATGTACATCGGTTTCTATTCTTCCTCTGTCATCAGTTTTTAATCCTGCATTTTCCAATCTTAAACCATCGGTATAAGGTTTTCTGCCTACACTTACTAGGCAATAGTCGCCTTTAAATTCAACCAATTCTCCTTTTTCATTTTCAGCAGTTACTATTACTTCTTTCCCTTTAGTTTTTGCTGATTTTACTTTATGATTAAAGTTAAACTCAAATCCTTGTTTGCGTAGTACTCTTTGCAATTCTTTACTTAATGCACCATCCATTGTAGGTATAATGGTTCCGGCATACTCAATTACAGTAACTTTGGCGCCAAGTCGAGAATAAACCGAGCCTAACTCTAATCCAATTACACCTCCACCAATTACAATTAAATGTTTTGGCACTTCCGTTAAATTTAATGCTTCTGTGCTAGTAATTACACGTTTTTTATCTACTTCAATACCCGGAAGTGTGGATGGTTTTGAACCGGTAGCTATAATTACTTTGTCGGTTTCTATTGTTTGTTCTTTATCACCACTAACTTTTATTGTATTTTTATTAATGAAAGAACCAACTCCGGTATAAACATCAATCTTGTTTTTCTTCATCAAAAAATCAATGCCATCACATGTTTGTTTAATAACACCGTTTTTTCTTTCAATCATTTGTTTCAGATTAACCTGAATCTCACCTTTTATATCAATACCATGAGATGTAAAGTTATGTTTAGCGGTATGATAGTGCTCGGATGAATCTAATAACGCTTTGGACGGAATGCAACCAACATTAAGGCAAGTTCCTCCTAATGTATTGTACTTTTCAATTATTGCTGTTTTAAAGCCAAGTTGTGCACATCTAATAGCAGCAACATAGCCACCTGGTCCTGATCCTATTACTGTTACATCGTATTTCATATTTTTTTATGAATTATTTTTTGTGGTGCGAATATACACATCTTATCCAAAGGATTTCTGTTTTAAATCATTTCCTAATGATAATCAAAACGGAATTACTAATTACTTAAATACTTTGTGTATAAATACTGGCTATAAAATATAATATCAAAACATTACGGGTTGTACTTTTCACCGGCATTTATTGCAACTGCAAGATGATTTTCCTTTGGTGGAATTGGGCAACTGTATTCAGAATTAAATGCGCAATATGGATTGAAAGCATAATTAAAATCGAGTGTAGTATAGTGAGCTTTATTGGCTATTTTAAATTCCAATAACCTGCCACCACCATAGGTTGATTTACCATTTGTTTCATCAGTAAAGGGTATAACAATAAGAATTGAATCTGCTTTTGTTGAGTAATTAGATGAGAATGCGGTTAATTGATATAAACTATTGTTTAAGTTAAATTCCAATATACCTACATTAGTATAAGTGTATGTTTTATTTTGCGTATGTGGTAATTCTATTTCAACTAGTTTTGTTATAGGGATGAATTTTGCATTTACTATAAATTCTGCATTTGCATCAAAGTAAATTAATCCTTTGAAATGGATAATTTCATTTGCATTTAATGGTGATGTATTTTTATCTATAAATTGGTAAGTTATTGCATCTCGATGATTTTGGAGCGTTAATAAATATTGTTCATCTATTTTATTTGCATTATTGCAAGCAACAAAAAGTAGAAGAGCAATTAATGTATTTCGCATTATTCAACTACAGCAATTTCTTTAACTTGTAATATATTCAGGTCAGGTGTGTCTTCGTGAATAAAAACTATAAGCTTGGCATTTTTGGGCACAACATTAAAAATTTCATTATTTGTAGGGTCATCAATTTTTAAGTCGTAAGCATATTCCTTTTCAAATACTCTACCAGCTTCAATAGTAATATCCGATTCGGATAAAGGATCACCGGTTGCATAGGTAATTACATCACGCAATACGTGCATGTGCACATAATCCGGATTAAATTTAACTTCAAAGGTTATTGGGTCTGAGTACTCTTGAACATCAATAAGGCTATCTTCAATTAAAGCAATAGTAATAAATTGCTTCTTGTTCACAGCACTTGTATAGGTAGCTTTAATGCTTATTACTCCTTTATTTGTTGAGGAATTAAACTCGTTATGTAAGTCAATATTTACTTGTGTTGCCGTAGGTAGTTCGGTGTTTGTGTAATTTGCCCACTTAGCTCTTCCTAATATTCTTGAGGTTTCTCCTGTAAACAACTTTCTATTTATATATCCGCTAGGTAACGAACCCGGCACTCCCATCATTTGAATAATTTTAACAGCATCACCTGTTCTAAAATCGTATTTACTTTTGTGCCCTTCTTTATTTATTGGTTCTACTAAGGCTTTGAGTGCGGGTAAATTTGGGTGTGCAACAATTGAGAAAACACGATCAGGATTTGCATCCATTAATTGTTTTGAAATAACTGCCGCATCCGGACAGTTTACACATTGCACTCCCGAAATGTCTTCTATCAAAACATTTTTCGCTTGTGGTATCGGTATAGAAGAAATAGTATAGGTTGTATCTTTAAGTTTTTTGCTTGCTTCATAATTAATTGGTGGTGGAACTTCTTTACATGCAATAAAGGCAATAAACAAAAATAATATAGACAGATTTTTCATTCTCATTCAATTTAGAAGTTAGTTGTTAATGTAATACGGGCACCACTAAATGCAGGTTCAATTCTGCATACACCTCCTGTGCAGTTTACTCCGGCTACTTGCTTTAGGTAAGCAGCTGTTATTCGTGTTGTTTTGTATGTATAGGATGCAAAAAAGTTATAATAGTGTACCAATTTAAAGGCTTCACCAGGTTTTGGTGCATTTAATGCGCCATGGCTTGTATTAACCATATCTGATACGGAAAAACTCCAATACGGAGCAACATTATATTCAACCAATACATTAACTAAATTACCCAAATCTTGTTTTGTCATTAAGTATTGACCTTCTACACGAATACTGCGTTGTGTATTGAATTTATAGGTAATTTCACCAAATGGAGTAAGCGCTTCTACAAAAGGTGCATTTGCTTTTTGTTCAAATACTGTTTGGTTATATCCTATAGATTGAATTCCGCCCATGGCTTTAAATTTGCTACTAAATTTGTGTTGAACATCAATATAAAACTCACGATACAAGCGGGTAGTACTATTCCAATCCAAAATTTCTTTATTATTTAAATCAATACCATTTAAAGTAGTAACAGCTGATCCATTAATATTAATCATTGTTTTTTTATTAACCTTATAGGTTACTTCGCCTTGTAATGCATTTTCGCCCAACTCTTGAACAACGGCATTATAGCGAGCAAGTAGTCTGTATGTGTTTTGTCTGGTTAGTGATGGTAAGTAATTTATTAATCCTTGTTCAGCAGGTGATGTACTAACTATTAGTGGTGAAGCTTTAAACTGAAAATTATTGATTCGTTTGTATTGTGCGCTTATACCTAAACCTTTGGTAGAGTATGATAATGATGTATAGTAAACATCGCCTCCGGATTTATATAACCGTAAATCTTTTCCCATAATAGCCTCCGGAGTTTTGTTGCTATATTCTATATAAAGTGAGAATTTTTTATAGTTTAATGTGTTATAAAAATTACTTGCAAACACATTGTATGTGGGGTCAAATCTATTTTCAATAGGATAGCTATTTATTGTTGAAGCAATAGTGTTCATGGTTGTTTGATCAATAGTTCTATTTACCAATGAACCACCCAACTCAGTACTTAAATCATCTGTTATGTTTATTCTATGTTCTACATTTACTCCTTTAACTACTGCATCACGTAAATTGAATTTGTATTTTTGTTGTCCTGAAAATGCTTTAATACGAGTGTTTTCACTAGGCGAATAGATTGCACGAACCCCCATTACTGCAAAATCAATTCCTAAGTTTCTTTCTTCATACGCTCTAAATACCATGCCTGTTCCAAACTGGTCGTAAAAATTTCCAACTGTTAAATTTAATTTGCCAATGTCTTTGCTTATTTGCCAAAAACCTATACCAGAGCCTGTAAATGCAACAAATGGATCGAACAGTGGGGTATTATTAAACATATCATAACGTAAGCTAAAATTAAAACCTTTGTATTTATAATTTAAAAACAGCCATGCATCCGCTGATGACAATTCTTTTTCATATTGTGTTGTATTGGCTCCTATTGCACTGTCTTTTACATAACCTTGGAAATTACTTTGAAAATTTCCGGAAAATTGTCCTTTATCTTCGGTTGGTTTACCATCTTGTGCTAATAAAACAAAGGATATAAATATTTGAATACTAACTAATAAAAGTTTTTTCATGTAATAAAATAGTGAGGCTGCTAATGTAGCATTTTTTTAATTCAATTGATATAATATAAAAAACTATGAACTAAAGTTTCTAAACATATTGTACCTTTGCAATTCACTTGTATTGGGGCTGACCGGAATTGACGGGGTGAGCATCTAGCAGGTAAGCACGTAGTGCATTGGGATGTTGGCACTTTAATCTTAATACTCAACTTTTATCTGGCGATTACAATTTCGCTATGGCTGCCTAATCAGGAAGATTACGCAATAGCCATTGTCTCGCAAGTGTTAGCTTAACCGCATTTGCAATAGAGGCATCATTAGGAAAAGCCTTTTTTTAAGACAGCTCTTGTTTGAAAAAAGTATTTAATGAGCTAAGGAAAATTTTGGCAAGTTTTGCAGCCTGAGTTTTCACTAAAATTAATGCATTACTAAACGTGTAGAAAGCTTGACTATTCCATCTCCGGACCAGGGTTCGAATCCCTGCAGCTCCACTGCTTTTAATTAAAAAAAGCCTTCGATAAGAAGGCTTTTTTTTAGTTTTTTAAATGAATTAAAATTTTAGCTTATTAATACATTTAAGAAAGCAACTTTTGTCTTAACAAAAATTCCAATTGGTCATTACTGCGAAGCAATTTATCATTGAAATCTATTTCTGTTTTACGTTTTAGGTATTGCGAATGAGCTTCAATAATACACTTGTCTAATTCTTCTTCACTCCAAGGTTTGCTAAGATAGTGATGAATCTTTCCAAGATTTACAGCTTCAATTAAAGCGTTGATGTCGGTATAACCGGTTAATAATATTCGAACAGGGAGAGGATATTTTTCAATTATTGATTGAAGAAATTCAACTCCGGTAATGTTTGGCATCCGCTGGTCGGTTATTATTACTGCAATATCCGGATGCTGTTCTAGTAATTTGATTGCTTCTTCTGCATTAATTGCAGTTAATACATCGTACTTTGTACGGAAGGTAGCTTTAAAAGAGAGTAAATTGTTCTCCTCATCATCTACATAAATAATTTTGATTTTGTCAGTTGGTGCTACCACGTTGTTAAATTTAAAATTTATTGTTGTTAATAACTATTTGTTAAAGAAAGTTCATTAAATTGTAAACTCGAAAATAAGTTATTTCATACAATTTAGCAAACATGTTATCATCTATTAATTCACTTATTGAAAATTTAAAAGGAGTTGCAGAAACTGAACATAAACCAATACTTTTTAAATTGGAAACTAATGCGGATTTAACACGATTTAATGCTTTGCTTAAAGAGTATCCATTTATTCAAGTAATTGATAATATTAGTAACCAAATAAAAGAACTTATTAAAATAACTCATCCTGATAAACAACTTACCGAAGATGAATACATACAAAAAACTAATGAGTTTGTTGATGGAAAAGAGCCCGCATTAGTAGGTACATGGTGCTACTACCCTTGGAGTAGAAATCTTGTTCATATCTTGAATAAAGATGATTACATTAGTGTTCGTACAAATAGAAATTTGTTAAAAATAAAGAAAGAAGAGCAACAGCTATTATTGGATAAAACTATAGGAATTATTGGTCTTTCTGTTGGACAAGCTATTGCTGTTACAATTGCAATGGAAAGAGTGTGCGGAAAAATTAAGTTGGCAGATTTTGATACGGTAGATTTGAGTAATTTAAATCGTTTACGTACAGGTGTTCATAATCTTGGCAAATCAAAAGTAATAATAGCTGCAAGAGAAATTGCAGAAATTGATCCGTATATCGAAATTGAAATTCACAAGGAAGGTATTTCGTCTAAAAATATAGACGACTTTATAAGTGACTTATCGGTTTTGGTTGAAGTGTGTGATGATATTACTACAAAAATTACAAGTAGATTAGCTGCAAAAAAATATAAAGTACCTGTAGTGATGGATACTAATGATAGAGGAATGGTTGATGTTGAGCGTTTTGATTTAGAACCTGACCGTCCGATTTTCCATGGATTGGTAAATGAAACGGATTTATCCCATTTATCAGCAATTAGTCATGAAAGAAAAATGGGTTTAATTATGAAAATTGTTTCATTTGAATTGACATCCGATAGACTTAAAGAATCCATGTCTCAAATAGGTAAAACTATATCTACCTGGCCGCAATTGGCATCATCCATAATGCTTGGCGCTGGTGCAACGGTAGATTGCTGCCGAAGAATATTACTTAATCAAACTACTCAATCCGGAAGATATTATATAGACTTAGAACAGCTTGTACCTTAATGAATGTAACACTTAATAGAGACAAACCAATTGTTAGGCTGCGAGCCTTCCGAGCTATAGATGATGAAACTTCATGCGAATTATTTATAGACGGACATACACGTGTTTTAACTTCTATTGGTGTAACTAAAGTGAGTTCTGCTAAGCACGAATGGATGTATAATCCGGCTGTATTTGTATTAATAGTTGAATCATTGGATGGAAGCACTGTTTATGGTGGTGCTCGGATTAATGTGGCAGGAGGAACTCAACCATTGCCAATTGAAGAAGCTACCGGAATGTTAGATGATAAAATTTATGAACTTGTAAAACGATATGCAAAATCTGGTACTGGTGAAATTTGTGGTTTATGGAACTCGCGTGAAATAGCCGGATACGGAATTGGAAGCATTTTTTTAACACGTGCTGCTGTGGCAATTGCTAAACAAGTAGGTTTGAAATCTTTGTTTGCTTTATGTGCTCCTTATACTGTTTCAATGGCTGAGCAAGTTGGATATTCAAAAGAAACATCAATAGGTAATTCAGGAACATTTTATTATCCTAAGTTGGATTTAATTGCAACGGCAATGATATTACATGATGTAGAAACCCTTTCGCTTGCTATGCCTGAAGATAGAGATGCAATTATGTTACTACGAAACGAACCGGACATTGTAAAGGTGGAAACTTTAAGAAACAAAGAAATTGAAATACATTATGCTACTTCAATTCATAGAATTGAAGAATGGGATTTGGATTCAATTATAAATAATTCGCAGATTGTAAATTTTAAAACAAAGCAAAGTGATGGTACGATTAATATACAATAAATTTTGGGGTATATTGTTCAGTATAACTTTGGCAATATCAGTTAATGCGCAAGATGTGCAATTATCTCTATACTCGTACCCGTTAAATTCAAATATAAATTCAATTGAGGAAGCAGTTCAAAAAAATGACTTTGCACTAGTTCATTTGCACAATCTTTTAAATTTAGGCTTATCTGATAAACCTGTTTGGGCAAAAATTATATTACCCAATTCCGAATCATTAAACAACAAAGTGATTCAAGTTGCTAATCCTAACCTGGATGAAGTAACTATATATTATCGGCAAAATGGAGTGTGGATTACTCAAACTTTAAAAGAAACTGACGTTGTTAAAAACAGACCTTTCCCCGATCAAAATCTTGTTTTTCTGTTGAATGATTCAATTGAAGAAGCGACAATTTATTTTCGAATTACAGCAGGTGAGCAATTGCTAATACCATTTGAGGTGGCTGATGTAGCTGTAATTCGCGAAAAAAATGCAAACCGAGATAGTATTATCTATATCTATTTTGGAGTAATGCTGGTAATGTTTTTCTATAACTTTTTTATTTACTTAAATACTAAAGATAGAAACTATCTGTATTATGTATTGTATATACTTTTTGTAACGCTTACTCAACTCACATTTCATGGATTTATCAATAAGTATCTATCGCCTGATTTTAATTATATAAAAACACATAGTGTGTTTTTATTTGGTGCTTTATCTGGAATTGCTACTCTTTTATTTATGCAAGAGTTTATTTCTACAAAGAAATACCTGGGTAGGTTAAATTATATAATTACTTTCTTTGTTGTTATTGATATTGTTGCAATAATTTTAGCCGCTTTTGACAGTTATCAGTTGAGCTATACTTTTGTAAATATAAATGCAGGGTTAGGTTCAATTATCGTTTTACTTATAGCAATTTACGTTGCAATTAGAGGAAATCGTAGTGCTTATTTCTTTTTGCTTTCATGGACTGTATTTTTATCCAGTGTAATAATTTTTGTGCTAAAAGATTATGGAGCTATTGAATACAACTTGTTGAGTAAGTATGCTTTAGTTTATGGTTCTGCTTTGGAAGTAACCTTACTTTCCATAGCATTGGCTGATAGGATAAATATTCTTAAAAAAGATAAGTTAAAAGCACAATCCAAAGCCTTAGAAATTGCCAACGAAAACTCTCGAATTATTAAAGAGCAAAACGTTCTTTTAGAGCAGAAAGTTATAGAACGAACAAAATCATTAACGGAAACTAACAACAACTTATCCGTTGCATTAGATACATTAAAGCAAGCCCAATCGCAATTAGTAGAGGCTGAGAAAATGGCATCTTTAGGTCAGCTTACAGCAGGTATTGCTCATGAAATTAATAACCCGATAAACTTTGTAACTTCTAATGTTAAACCTTTGCATAGAGATATTGCAGAGTTATATAAACTACAAGAAAAAACAGAAGAATATATTCAAAACAGTGGAATTACATTAGAGCCAATCATACAGTACAAATCTGAAATTGATTACGAGTACCTGAAAACAGAATTGAATTATTTATTAAAAGGTATTCATGAAGGCTCCGTTAGAACTGCCGAAATTGTGAAAGGATTGCGTATTTTCTCGCGAGTAGATGAAATAGACATTAAACATGCTGATATTAATGAAGGATTAGAATCAACCATTATCATTATTAATAATCAATTAGGAAATAAAATCGCTGTTGAAAAACATTATGGAGATTTGCCTTTAGTTGAATGTTATCCCGGAAAATTAAATCAAGTTTTTCTAAATTTGATTTCAAATGGTATATATGCTGTAAAAGAAAAGTTTAAAGACGAAGTCGGTGGAAAAATATTTATAAAAACCGAAGTAGAAGATAAAAATATAAAAATTACTATTGCAGATAACGGAACCGGAATGAGCGAATCTACTAAAAGCAAATTGTTTGAGCCATTTTTTACTACAAAACCGGTAGGGGATGGTACAGGACTTGGGCTTTCAATAGTTTATAATACGATAAAAAAACACAATGGATCTATTGATGTAAATAGCGAATTAGGTTTTGGTACTACTTTTATTTTAACAATACCCCAACAACAACCCCATGGATAAAAAAATAAAAGTTCTGTTCATCGATGATGAAGAACACAATTTACATGCATTTAAAGCAGCTTTTCGTTTTGATTACGATGTGGCTATAGTTCCTTCGGCAAATGAGGCTGAAGCTTACTTAGAACAAAATAGTGTGCACGTTATTTTATGCGACCAGCGTATGCCAGGAAAAACAGGTATTGAATTTTTCGGTTCTATTATAAAAAAATTTCCTAAACCTGTACGAATTCTAATTACAGGTTATGCAGATATTGAATCGGTAATTAAAGCGATTAATTTAGGTCATGTTTATCGATACATAAATAAACCATGGAATAATATTGAGATACAAAGTGCAATTGAAGACTCTTATCGTTATTATATGCAAAGTGAAGAACTAGAAAATAAAATTTCTGAGCTATCACGTGCGTATAAGGAATTAGATAATTTTGCTTACAGTGTATCCCATGATATGAAAGGCCCGTTAATGAGTATAATGGGTGCCATGAATATTGTTAATACTGCAGAAAATAAAAATGATAAAACAGTTTTAATGATGTTGAATTTAATTGAAAAATCCTCAATTCAATTAAGTGATTTTGTAGAAAACATGCATGTGTACTATAAAAATAACAGAGGTCAATTAAAAATCGATAATGTAGATTTAAATGTAATTAAAACTGAAATCGATTCATTGTTCGGGTTAAAATGTTTGCAAGATAATGTTAAACTAACTATTGATATTAGCAGTAATAACAGTCTTTTCAGAACGGATGTTACTAAATTAAGAGTAGTTGCAAATAATTTAGTTTCAAACGCATTAAAATATCAACGGCCTGATGAGAAAGATAAGTTTGTACACCTTAATATGTATATTATAAACGATACATTAACTATGGAAGTAAAAGACAATGGTATGGGTGTGGATGAAAAATATCAAAAAAGTATTTTTGAATTGTTTTTCCGTGCAAACTCTGAAGTTAATGGTTCCGGATTTGGATTATATAATGTTAAAGAAATTATAGCTAAACTTGGAGGTACAATAGAACTCGAATCAAAACTAAATATAGGAAGTACATTTACAGTAAAAATCCCCTCAAAATAATTTATATGCATAATTATATTCTGATTGACGATAATAAAATTGATTTATTAGTTGCGTCAAAGGCTATTGAATTAAGTGGACAAAATGCATCTACTGTTTATCAATTTAGTGGAGCACAGGCAGCACTTGAATTTATTAAAACTTTTGATAGTCAAATGAAAACAGTAATGTTGATTGATATTCAAATGCCAACAATGAATGGATTTGAGTTTATGGATGTTTTTGAACAATTCAGTGATGAAGTTAAACAAAAGTATTATTGTTATTTCCTTACTTCCTCATCCAATGATATTGATCGATTGAAAGCACAGAAATATCCAAGCATAAAACAATTTTTAATTAAACCTTTTAAATCAGAAACATTGGTTTCGTTATTAAATAATAATTAATCATGAAAAAGTTTCTTATCGTATTTTTTTCAATTTTCCTTCTGTTAATTCTGGCAATTTTTATTTTACCAATTGTATATAAAGGTAAGGTAGTATCATTATTGCAACAAGAGATAAATAAAAATGTAAATGCTAAAATTTCATTTGATGAAGATATTGAACTTAGCTTAATCAAGAGTTTCCCTAATTTAACTTTAGGAATAAATAAATTTCAGGTAATTGGAGTTAATGAGTTTGAACAAGATACTTTAACCGCAATAGATAAGTTTAGCTGTACATTAGATATTATGTCTGTAATTAAAGGCGATGTAATTGGTGTAAAGAAAATATATTTAGAGAATCCGTTAATAAATGCAATTGTGCTAAAAGACGGAAAAGCAAACTGGGATATTACAAAGCCTAGTACCGATACAATTCCAAATACTGATACAACTGAAACCAAATTTAAAGTTAGCTTAAAATCGTTAGAGATTAAAAACGGTAAAATAAGTTATGATGATAAAAAGATGGGTGTTAATACACTTCTTAATGGATTTGATTTCCAATTAAGCGGTGATTTTACTCAAGATGAATTTTTGTTATCTATACTTTCTGAAATTAAAGAGTTTTCAATAACATATGCTGGAGCAAAGTATTTAAATAAAGTAAATACATCCATAAAAGTAGATATGGATATGAATATGCCTCAAATGAAATACACCTTTAAAGAAAACTCTATAGGGCTAAATGAGCTTGTATTTAATTTTGATGGTTTTGTTCAAATGTTAAATGATGATATATTGATGGACCTAAAGTATGACGCTCCAAAAGCTTCGTTTAAAAGTTTTCTTTCCTTGGTTCCGGGCATGTACACCAAAGATTTTGCTGATTTAAAAACCAAAGGCTTGTTAGGATTTAATGGTACAGTGAAAGGAAAATATAACGAAAGCAGTTTGCCTGCATTTACTTTTAATCTGAACATAGCTGATGCAATGTTTCAATATCCTGCATTACCTGTTCCTGTAAATGATGTTCAGGTAAATTTACAAGTAAGTAACCCGGATGGAAATCTAAATAATACACGAATCAACTTAAATAAATTTCATTTGGATATAGCCGGAGATGCTATTGATGCGAAATTACTTGCTTTAAATGTAATGAAAGATCCTGAAATTGATGCGTGGTTAAAAGGAAAATTTAATTTAGGAAACATAAGCAAATTTGTGCCTCTTGAAAATGATATGAAGTTGAGTGGTGTATTTACTTCTGACATTACAGCAAAAGGAAAAATCTCAGCAATTGAGCAGAAAAAATTTAATGAGTTTAATGCAACCGGAAAATTTGTTGCTCAACAAGTTCAAGTTCAGTCAAAAGATTTACCACATGCCTTTGAATTAAGTAATGCCGGATTAAACTTTACACCCGAAAAGGTTGCATTAACAGCATTTGATGCAAAAATTGGGCAATCAGATTTTAGTATAAAAGGAGATATTTCAAATTTCTTTCCTTACTTGTTTAGTAATGGAATTATTCAAGGAAATTTAGCATTAAACTCAACTTTAATTAATGCAAATGAATTTATTACACAAGATGAGTCGCCTGCTGCACCACCTGTTGATGATACCACATCATTAGAAGCACCAATAATCCCTGATAATATAAATTTCACTTTCAATAGTTCAATAAAAAAATTGTTATACAGTAATTTTGAAATCGAGAATTTTAATGGTAACTTAAATATTAACCAACAAAAATTGAATCTGAGTAATGTAGGTTTAAATATGTTAGGGTCGGTTATTAAAATGTCAGGATTTTACGAAACATCAAATTCACACAAGCCTACTGCTTCTTTTAATTTCTCATTAGCTGATATGGATATGCAGATGGCTGCTAAAACTTTTAATACAATTAAAAAACTGGCACCAATTATTGAAAAATCAAATGGCACTTTCTCTGCTAATTTTTCTCTTCAAACAGCTTTAGATAAACATCTAAATATTATATATCCTGATTTATTTTCTAATGGTACTTTGGTGATTAATAAAGCAGAAATTAAAAATGTACGTTTAATGGAAGAAGTTGCAAAAGTTTTGAAAGATGACAAGTACAAAGCACTTTCCATGAAAAATGTAAAGATTGATTTTAAAGTTGAAAACGGAAGAGTGTACACACAGCCTTTTAATACTTCGGTAGCCGGAACTACATTAACCCTTGCGGGTTCAAGCGGTTTAGATCAAACTATTGATTATACCGGTACTACAGTAGTGAGCAGAGGACAACTTGGTAAAGTAAATTCAGCATTAGAAGATGCGCTTAAAGGAGTTAATTCAAAAGTAGGTTCAAATATTAAAATGAGTGAAAATATTCCGCTTGCTCTTGGCATTAAAGGTACTTTTACAAAACCTATTATTACTACTAATTTAGCTGATATAGCAAAACAAGAGGCTAATAGCCTTAAAAATCAAGCTAAAGAAGAATTAGATAAACAAAAGAAAATATTAGAGGATAAGGTAAATGCCGAAAAAGAACGCCTGAAAGCTGAAGCATTAGCCAAGCAAAAAGAAATTGAAGCAAAAGCCAAAGCCGAAGTAGAAAGTGCTAAGCAAAAAGCACAAGCAGAAGCTGATCGGATTAAAAAAGAAGCCGAAGCAAAAGCACAGGCCGAAAAGGAACGTTTGAAAAAACAAGCGGAGGAAGAGGCAAAGAAAAAATTGAAAGGAATTTTTAAGCCATAACATACTCTTTAATAAAAAGAGAATAAGATTTTATTAAACAAATTTATTGTGAAGCAGGTAAAAGATATTGATATTAAAGACTATTTGTATGATTTGCCTGATGATAAAATTGCTAAATATCCGCTTACTGAACGAGACGAGTCGAAGCTGTTAATTTATAAAGACGGGATAATTTCTGAATCCGTTTTTAAATCTATTGTGCATGTATTGCCTCATAATGCAATGCTCGTTTTTAATAATACTAAGGTTATACATGCACGCATCTTTTTTCAAAAGCAAACAGGAGCCAAAATTGAATTGTTTTGTATTGAACCTGCACACCCGAATGAGTACCAAATAGCTTTATCTGCTAAGGAAAGTGTAAGCTGGTATTGTATAATAGGCAATGCAAAACGTTGGAAAGATGGTAAATTAATAAAAGTAATTAAATCGGATAAGGGTGAAATCAACTTGTATGCAGAAAAAGTTGGCACTAATGGTGATTTAACTGAGATAAAATTTAGTTGGGATAATACTGATTTTAGTTTTGCAGAGATTATTCAATTAGGAGGTGTTTTACCTATACCACCTTATTTAAATAGAGAAAGTAACAATAAGGACGAAGTCGATTACCAAACTATTTATGCAAAAGTAGAAGGTTCGGTGGCATCGCCTACAGCAGGATTGCATTTTACTGAACAAGTGTTAAATAAACTTAGAGCAAATAATATCCATTTAGAAGAAGTTACATTGCATGTAGGCGCAGGAACTTTTAAGCCAATTAAAGCAGAAAAACTTCAAAATCATACAATGCATGAAGAGCATATTATTATCTCAAAACAAACTTTAGAATATCTAATACATCAAATTGAAAATCGTCATCCGATTGTGGCTGTTGGAACAACAAGTACACGTACATTAGAAAGTTTGTATTGGTTAGGTGTTAAATTAATGCATGGAGCATCCATTCAATCCATGTTGTTAAAACAATGGGAGGTGTATGATGATTTGCCTCAAAATATGCCTGTATTGGAAGTTTTGAAAAGATTAAATAATGAAATGGAAAGGTTAAACTTGGATGTGTTTTCAGCTAATTCACAAATTGTAATAGCACCGGGTTATCGCTTTCGGATGGTTGATATTTTAATAACTAACTTTCATCAACCAGAGAATACATTGATATTATTAATTGCAGCTTTTGTTGGTGATACTTGGAAAGCAATATACAATTACGCCTTATCGAATAATTTTCGCTTTTTAAGTTATGGCGATAGCTCAATTTTGTTTGGCAATAGCAAAGTTTATAACACTTAAAGTAACTGCAATTGGTTAATAAATTACTATAATAGACTTGTATAAATTTAAAAGCCTACAACATAAAATGAAGTAGGCTTTTATTTATAAAAAGAAATAATAAATTTAACAGAATTCATCAAAAGCAGCTTGCAAGTTATTTGCAATTTGCTCTGCTGAAAAGCCTTCAATATTGTGCCTTTCAACAAAATGAACAAGCTCACCATTTTTAAATAGTGCTACACTTGGGCTTGATGGAGGATAAGGCATGGTATATTCTCTTGCTTTAGCTACGGCTTCAGTTTCTTGACCGGCAAAAACAGTAATTAAAGTTTCCGGTTTTTTTGAGGCATTTTGAACAGCTTTTATAACACCAGGGCGACCAGTGCCGGCAGCACAGCCACATACCGAATTAAATACAAGTAACTTTGTTCCGGTTTTATCGTTTAATGCTTTTTCTACATCTTCAGCAGTCATTAAACTTTTGAAACCTACATTTTCAAGCTCTTTACGCATAGGAGCAACTAACATCTCTGGATACATAATTTTTATTTTAAATATTAATATGAGAAAAAACCTAATAATCAAATAACTAAATTGAATCAGGTTTTTAAAAAATCGAAAGTTCAAAGGTAAAAATTTAAAAGAATTTGAGAAAAATAAATTTTTATTATCTCATTCAATATTACTATAATTGCAATCCTTTAATTTTTAAAAAATTATGTCAGAATCAACAACACGTTTGCCGTACAAAGTAAAAGATATTTCGCTTGCTGAGTGGGGTAGAAAAGAAATTAAATTAGCTGAAGCCGAAATGCCCGGATTAATGGCAATTCGTAAAGAGTATGGCCCAAAACAACCATTAAAAGGTGCTCGTATTGCTGGATGCTTGCACATGACAATTCAAACTGCAGTATTAATTGAAACATTAAAAGCATTAGGTGCTGAAGTTACATGGAGTTCATGTAATATTTTCTCAACACAAGATCATGCAGCAGCTGCAATTGCTGCAACCGGCACACCGGTATTTGCATGGAAAGGTCAAAACGAACAAGAGTTTGATTGGTGTATTGAACAAACCTTACATGCCTTTGAAGGTGGTAAACCATTAAATATGATTTTAGATGATGGAGGCGATTTAACCAATATGGTTTTTGATCGTTATCCGCAATTAGCTAAAGATATTAAAGGTTTATCAGAAGAAACAACAACTGGTGTACATCGTTTGTATGAACGTATGAAAAAAGGTACGTTATTAATGCCTGCAATTAATGTTAATGATTCAGTTACAAAATCAAAATTTGACAATAAATATGGTTGTAAAGAATCTTTAGTAGATGCAATTAGAAGAGCAACAGATTTAATGCTTGCCGGTAAAGTAGCTGTTGTTGCAGGATATGGTGATGTTGGGAAAGGTTCTGCTGCTTCACTTCAAGGTGCCGGAGTTCGTGTATTAGTAACTGAAATTGATCCAATATGTGCATTACAAGCCGCAATGGATGGATATGAGGTTGTAACAATGGAAGATGCTTGTTCACGTGCTAATATATTTGTTACTGCAACAGGTAACGTAAATATTATTACCGGAGAGCATTTTAAAGCAATGCGAGATAAATCAATTGTTTGTAATATCGGTCATTTTGATAACGAGATTGATATGGCATGGCTGAATAAAAACTATGGTTCAACCAAAGACACTATCAAACCTCAGGTAGATGTATATACTGTTGAAGGAAAAGAAATAATTATTTTGGCTGAAGGCAGATTAGTTAATTTAGGCTGTGCTATGGGGCATCCTTCATTTGTTATGAGTAATTCTTTCTCTAATCAAACATTAGCTCAAATAGAATTATGGAATAACAGTGCTGCGTATGAAAATAAGGTTTATGTACTGCCAAAGCATTTGGATGAAAAAGTAGCTGCATTGCATTTAAGCCATATAGGTGCTAAGCTAACTAAACTGCGTCCTGAGCAAGCAGAATACATAGGTGTTACTGTTGAAGGACCATTTAAAACGGACTTGTACAGGTATTAAAATATTATTTGAATTTTTTATAAAGGCTGTTTCAGATTTTGGAACAGCCTTTTTTATATATTTTCACAAGTAATGTTTAAATCTTTACTTGATAGAATTGCAAACAAGATGTAATTTTATCGCATTAATGAAGTGGAAAAAATACATAACAAATCCCTACATAATAGTAACATTAGCTTTTATTGCTTTGCTTTTTTTTTCAGACAGAAATAGTTTGATAGATCAATATAAATTGAGGAAACAATACAATAAATTAAAAAAAGAACACCAGTACTATCAGGAGCAAATTATTGATGCCAAAAGACAACGAGAGGAACTTTTCACAAACGAAAAGAATTTAGAAAAATTTGCACGTGAAAAATATCTGATGAAACGGGATGATGAAGATGTATATGTCTTTATAGCAAAAGACTCAATTAAAAAATAAAAATATTTTATTCTTCTGTTTTCTTTCTTCTATGCATTTCAAGAACCTTTTTTGCACTGTTTTCATTAGAGCTGGGTTTATATCCTTTTACAACTAAATATCCCCAACCAATTACAAAAGATACTCCACCAATAGGTGCTACAGCCCCAAGCCATGAAATAGGCTCCTTAGCCCAAATTATACTAGTGGAAAGAAGATATAAACTTCCACAGAAAAAAATAATTCCAAGAATGAAAAATGTAAAAATAACTTTAGCAGCTTGTTCGTTTAGCCTCCTTGCTCCAAAACCTAATATTAATAACCCAAATGCATGGTAGAACTGATATTCTACGGCTTTTAAATAAATATCAAACTGAGATGGCTCTAAACGAGCTTTTATACCATGTGTGCCGAAAGCTCCTGCTATAACAGCTAATCCGGCAAAAGTAGCACCGGCTTGAATCAATTGTTTTTGTAGTGTAGAGTTTGTCATAAGTTCACAATTATAGTGTGTAAAAATCACATTCCCTATACGATAATAGTAATTTAAATTTGGTATCAATTGAAATTAAGAATGAGCCGCTCATTAATTATAGGAATTTTATCAACCGTTCTCCTGTTTGTCGGGGTGGCAATTTATTTTTATTATCATAATATAAATACTAAAAACACACCTGTTACTCATGCAATTCCTAATGATGCTTTCTTAATTCTTCAAACTAAAAATACTCCAAACTTTTGGGAACAATTACAAAAATCAGAATTATGGAAAGAATTATCTGCAAGTAATGAATTAGCAAATAGCAAAGAGACAATTACTAAAATATTATCTTTTGTGAATGATAACTCAGAACTAAAGGATATTATAGCTGAAAATTCATTAGCGGTTTCATTACATCAGGTTGATAATAGAATTGAGTTGTTTGCAGTTACTGAAACAAGCAATGACTTTAATATACAAAGATTAGTTGAAGATATATCCCAAAAACTTAATGCTAAAGTTCAAAAAAGAAATTTTGCCAAAACCATAGTCTATGATTTAATGGATACAAATGGGAAAATTCTTTTGTGTGTTACTTTAAAAGAACATTACCTGATTTGTTCTTCACAACCAAATTTGATTGAAGATGCATTGCGTAAAATAATTTATGCTATACCTAATTCAACAAAGGGTTTTGATCAAGCACAATTATTAGCTGAAACAGGCAATAATGCAGTAGTATTAATAAATTATCAAAAGCTGCCAGGTTTTTTTGATGTATTGCTAAACACATCATTTCAAGGAATGTTTTCATTTACAAAAAACTTTGCAAATTGGAGTGTTTTAAACATTGATTTAAGTAATGAACCTTTCAAATTTTCAGGTGTTACATACACGGATGATTCCGTATTTCAATTTATTGATTTATTCAAAAACCAAACTCCCAAAAAACTATCTCTACAAGAATACATGCCACAAAATACATCAATGGCTATTCAAATGGGTTTTTCGGATTATATTAAGTTTAATGAAGAATTAAATGAATATCTGCAAATACGAAATCGTTTTTCGGAGTATGAAAAGTTCAAAGACAGTTTAGAAAATCGATATAGCATATCACTTGATCAACAAATTACTCCTTTTATTGATGGTGAGGCATCATTGATAATGATTGAGCCGATGAATGGTGATTATATTAACAATTTGGCTGCGCTTATTAAGTTTAAAGATCCTATGTCAATGGCACAATCATTAAAGTTTATTGTAAAAGCAATGCATAAAAAAGGGGAAACCGACTCAATTAACTATTATTATGAAGGGAATGAAATTGAAAGAATAAAATTAGGTAATTTCTTGAAGTTATTTTATGGAGAAATTCTAGAACAAATTCATTCGCCTTATTTTGTACAATTAAATGATGTTTTTGTATTTGCTAATAATGAAGCTACATTAAAAAATATTATTACAGAATATAAAAACGGTAATACATTAGTAAATAATCCTAAATATAAAGAGCATTTAAAAACCGTTTCACATACCAATAATATAAGTGTTTTGATAAGCCCGGAAAGGAATTTTCTCTTGCCTAATTCATTTGTAAAAGAAAATGTATTAAGCACAATAAATATTAATCAGTTTACTATAAAAAAGTTTGAGTATGTGAGCATTCAGTTTGCAAATACAAATAATAAAGCATTTTATACAACTGCTTCATATTTGTTTAGAAGTTCAAATTCAACCTCAAGTTCAAATGAAACTAAATTGCTTTGGAGTGCCAAGTTGGATACTAATTTTATTACAGCACCACAGGTTGTGTATAATTCATTATTAAAGCAGAATATAATCTTTGTTCAAGATGTTAAAAATACATTGTATTGTATATCTTCAACTGGTAATCTAATTTGGAAGAGTAAGTTAAACAGTAAATTGGTAGGAGATTTTGTTGAAATAGATGCGAAAAAAGATGGCTCAACATGTTATTTATTTAGTACCGAAAAACAAGCAAATCTAATTGATGAAAATGGAGTGAGTTTGGCTGGATATCCGATAAATTATCCGGGTAAAGCATATTTACCTTTTACACTAGCCGATTTAAATAATGATACAATTATTGAGATGTATGTTCCACTGTCAAATAGTAGATTAATGGGATATACAATTACCGGTAAACCAATAAGTGGATTTAATCCAAAGTCATTAACTAAAAAAGCCAAATTCCCTTTTCAAATTGCGAGTAAGAATGAAAATTCAATATTGTATTCTACTTTAGATAACGGTAATCTTATATTGATTGATAAAAAAGGAAAAACACTTAATTCGGGTGAAGTAATTAACGGACAATTTTTTCAATTTTCAATTACATCCAATTCCGATTCATATCAATTTTTATCAATAGATACTTCCGGAATCATTTCAAATATTGAGCTAGATTCAAATTTTA
>JACFNJ010000012.1 GCA_019454865.1 Bacteroidia bacterium | reverse complement strand
AAATTTATACAAACATCTTAACCATTGAACCGGATAATGGATATGCATTATTGGCAATGGCAGATTATTACCGCAACAGTAAGCAATTCGAATTGTGGTATGCCAATACATTAAATGCAATTAAAAGCACACAATTGGATATTAAATCAAAACTACGTGCAATTGTAAACGTAATGGCAGATAAAGAACTTAGCAAAGAACAAAGTTCAAAAGCTATTGATTTTGCCAATGCGTTTACACAAGCTAATCCGGATGAACAAACCGCCTGGATGATTTTGGGAGATATTTATTTTGAAAAAAGGGATGTTGTAAACGCACACATACAATACGAAAAAGCAGCTGAGATAAACCCGTCTAATTATTCGGTATGGCAACAAATGATTATTTGTAGTAGCGAATTAAACAATCATGAATGGATAATGCACGACTGTGGAAGAGCATTAGAAATATTCCCAACCGATGCTGCTTTATATGCATACTATACTTTTAGTGCAATGCAACTGAAACAATATGAAAAAGCAATTGATGTGGCACAAAAAGGAATTGAAAACGTAATGCCGGATACTGCACTGCTTATTCAACTTTACATAACCATAGGCGATGCTGCACATTATTTAGAAAAATTTACAACTTGCGATAGTGCATTTGAAGCAGCATTAACCTTAAATCCAAATAGTGTATATGCACTTAATAACTATGCTTATTTTTTAAGTTTACGAAAAGTTAAATTAGAAACTGCATTAAAATACAGCAAACGAGCATTAAGTATTGAGCCCAACAATGCATCTTTCTTAGACACATACGGATGGGTCTTATTTGTAAACAAAGATTATATTAATGCAAAAGAGTACATTGAAAAATCTCTTCAAATTGAGCCAAATAACGATGAAGTAATTGAACATTATGGCGATGTGTTATACCAATTAGGAAACAAAGAAAAAGCCGTTGAACAATGGCAAAAAGCTAAAGAAAAAGGTAAATCATCAACAGTATTGGATAAAAAAATAAAAGATAAAAAGTGGTATGAAGAGTGAGTTGAAAGCAATTATAATATTGGCATTAAGTTTTTGTTTGGTATATGCTTGCAAGAGTAAAAAAGATATAAAGAAAACAGAAGTTGAAACCACAAAGAAAGAAAGTGCCAAACCCGAGATAAATGAAATTAAATCGGTATTGAACAATGTACACGCTAATGAAATAATATTGCCATACTATCAATCAAAAGGTAGTGCATCCTATAAAGATGACAAACAAAGCGCAAACTTTGATGTAACCATAGTGATGGAAAAAGACAAATACATTTGGGTAAGCGTAACAGCACTTTTGGGAATAGAAGTAGCGCGTATGCTTATTACACAAGATAGCGTGAAAATATTAGACCGCCTGCATCGTAAATGTATCGTTTCAAATTTTGATTATATAAATAAAATAGCAAATGCAAAATTAGAACTTAATAATTTGCAAAATCTATTCTTAGGAAATACCCTTTTTGACAATAGTGTACAAAAAAGTGTAGCTGATTCTGTATTAGGAAATTTAGCAATTATATCCTACTTGCAATCGCAAAAACAATATACTGTTTATTCCAACAAGTTCAGACCATTAAGGGGTTCTATTACACATAATCAGCAACAACGCGAATTGCGATACACCTACGACAACTTTTATAATTTTGGACAAAGCCGACTACCCAGCAAGTTGAATATTAACATACGGGCAGAAAAAAATTTAGAATGTAGTTTGGAACTTAGCAATTTTGTATTTGATAAAAAACGTGAAGTACAATTTACAGTTCCGTCAAACTATGAAGTGGTTAAACCATAAAAATGTTTTATTGTTATTTGCTCTATTAGGTTCGTTGGCAATACTTGCCCAACAACCCAATACACTTTCAAATGAACGGAAGGCCCTAGAGAAACAAAGGAAGGAACTGCTAAACAAAATTCAGGAAACAAAAAAAGTTTTAGCAGAAACCAGAAAGAAAACAGATAAATCATTATCGGATTTAAAAGTAATATCCACTCAAATAAAAAACAGACAACAGGTAATAAACACCGTAATAAATGAAATAGGTGTAATCGAAAAACAAATTGTTGCACAACAAGATGTAATCAACACCCTTCGAACTGACTTGGAACGCCTGAAACAAGAGTACGGCAAAAGTGTTTTGGGAGCATATAAGCAACGCAATGTGTATGACAAAATCATGTTTATTTTTGCTGCAAAAAGTTTTAACCAAGCCATTAAACGAATTCAATATTTAAATCAGTTAGGTGATTATCGCAGGCATCAAGCAGATTTAATTTTACATACACAACAACAAATTACGGATGAATTAAATGAGTTGGTAGCTACTAAGCGTGAAAAAGAAAATTTAATTCAATTAAAAGAACAAGAGCGTGCTGAACTAGAGGCAGACAAAAAAGAAGAAAGTTCGGTTTTACAAAAATTACAAGACAGAGAAAAGGAATTACGCAGAATATTAGCAGAAAACGAACGCTCAGCAAGAAAACTAAACGATGCAATTGCTGAATTAATTAAAAAAGAAATTGCTGAAGCTCGCAAAAAAGCTGAAGAAGAAGCAAGGAAGAAAGCGGCTGAAACAGCCTCTAAAGGAACAAAAGCAAAACCATCAACTCCTGCAAAAACCTCTGCCGCTGAAATGTACTTAACACCGGAAGCAATAAAACTAAGCAACGATTTTGAATCCAACAAAAACAGCTTGCCTTGGCCGGTAGAAAAAGGAACAATAACCACACGATTTGGACAGCATCCTCATCCAACTCTTAAAGGTGTAGTTGTAAATAATAATGGTCTTGATATCAAAACCGAGCCGGATGCAGGTGTACGTTCCGTGTTTAAAGGTACTGTTAAGTCTATATTCTCAATTCCGGGAATGGGTAAAGTTGTATTAATTAATCATGGTAAATATTATACTGCTTATGCCAAACTAGCTACAGTTCAGGTTAAAGAAGGTCAATCTATAGACACAAAACAAACCATTGGCACAATACTTACCAATGACGAAAATGAAACTGAAGTGCATTTCGAGATATGGAAATCTCAAGACAAACAAGATCCGGAAGTTTGGCTTAAAAAATAGCTGCTTTTAAATAAGAGTTGTTTAATTTGTAACAATGAATAAACGCTTTACTTTTTTGGTTTTATTAATTTGCCTTGCGTGTATCACAACAAGCGCACAAACAGTTGAGTGGGGTAATCCGCAAAAAGTAAAGAGCAAAGCATTTTTTTCTCAAATTATTGGAGAAAACTCTTCCGGTCTATTTGTTGTTCGTGCCAAAAACAACTCGTTTAGAAACAATTTAATTATTGAAAAATATAAGTACAATCTTACACTTGAAACTTCAAAAGAAATTGAACAACAATCCAATAGTTTGATTGAAAGAATAATTGTTAATGAAGAAGGATTGATGGTTTTTTATGTTATAAAAAACGCAGAAACAAAGAAGCAAGATTTAATACTCACACAATATAGAAATGATTTAACAATTGAAAACACAAAAACAATTTTAACCTTTGAAGGGGTTTTGGATGTAGATTCAAAATTGTTGATTAAACAATCTGTCAATAAAAAGTTGTTTTCAGTTATCTATATTAATTCCGCTACAGAAAAAACAAATAGTGTATTTAATACGTTTTCGTTTGATAATACCTTTGCAGTTAAATACAACAGAAAGTATTCGTTACCTTACACAATCAAAGAAATTAAGTTAAAAAATGTTGAAATTAGCAATTCAGGAAATGTATATGCACTATTGAATGTTGAAGAAAAAAATAAACGTGATCGATTTTTAAAATATTATTTATACGCATATACAAGCAGTACCGACAACATGGTTGAGTATGGTATTGGAAACGATAGCACTATAGTAACTGATGCAGAATTAATAGTTAATAATTATACAAACACTATTAATGTTTCCGGTTTTTATAGCAACAAATTTGATAACAAAGTTTTGGGTACCTTTTATTATTTAATAGATGGTGTGGCTGAAAAAATTGAACATTATAAAACAACACCAATAAATCATGCTTTAGGAAACAAAATAATGGGTGCACAATTTAATGACGGAGCTTCTACCTTATCTGATTTAGTAATACGAAAACTTATTGCAAATAGTGACGGAGGTTGTACAATAGTTGCTGAAAAATATACCGAAACAAAACAAAGTTATACATACATGCTTAATGGTTTTCCCCAAACAGGTTTTCGTACTTTATATACCTATGGTGAGGTTTTATTATTAGCTAAAAACGCAGATGGAACAGATCGCTTTAATCAACTTGTCAAAAAGAACCAATCCAGCTTAGCTGACGGGGGTTATTATTCATCCTTTGTTACATTGCTTTCTAATGACAAAATTGGCATAATTTATAATTCGGATGTGGTTAACGAAGGAGATGTGATTTTGGCTACTATAAACAACAAAGGAGACTTAGACACCAAGGTTTTAATCAAATCGGTAAGTTATTATGCCACTATTCTACCTTTTGAGTCTAAGCAAGTTTCCGCAAAATCTGCAGTTATTTCTACTTTAAAAGATAGAAGATTTACTCTGATGCGATTAACATTTTAAAACAATCAAAAACATATAAAACATATAAAGGCTTGTTAAATTTATTTAGAAATAATACACTGCTAGCTTGGACACTATTGCTAATTTTAGTTATAGTGCTTCGCATACCTGTTTATTTAAAGCCTATAGCTTATGAGTATAACCAAACTGCACCTTTTGCAAACTTTATCTTTACATTTATCCAAACAATTCCCAATCATTATTTATGGAGTTTAATCATCTCGGCAAGTATAGTTTTTGTTCAAGCAATATTGCTTAATTATATTGTAACCACACACGAGATATTATACAAAGATTCCTTTTTGCCGGCATTGTTTTTTGTGTTATTAAATAGTCTTTTTCCTCAGCAAACAGAACTCTTCCCGCAATTAATTTCTACATTGTTTTTGCTATTGCTTTTCCAGCGTTTATGCTACTTATACGAATCGGCAAATCCACAATTAGTGGTGTTGGATGCCGGATTGTATTTGGGTATAGGCATTCTTTTCAATTACGATTTGTTTTTGTACCTACCCTTTATTTTAATAAGTGTTGTAATTTTTACTTCGTTTAATTTTCGTTATTTACTTATTTCGGTATTAGGCATCATACTGCCGCTGTATTTTATCGGAACATATTTTTATGTGTTTAATCGCTTAGACGAAATCATTACATTAATTATTCACAGCTTTGAAACCAAAAACCTTATAACAATAGAAACCGACTGGGAAAGACTTTTGCCTTGGGTTATCTTAGCACCTGTTTCCGCACTTTCTATCTTGGGACTTCAACAAAATTTTTTCAGAAATAAAGTTAAAAGCAGAAGGATTGTTCAAACTTTATTCTTGATGTTATTCTTTGGTATATTGGGTTTGTTCTTCGACAACATTAATTACATCTATGCATTGTGTTACTTAAGTATTCCGCTTAGTATTATTTTGGCATACTACTTTATTAGCACCAAAAATTATATTTTAAAAGAACTTGTTTTCTTAGCCTTATTAATGCTTATCTTTTATTATCAATTACGATGATTAATTGTGTTTTTGTGGCTTAGCTGATAACATTACTTATTTTTGTACAATGAAATTAATAAGTTTCACCCAGCAAGAAATCTTTCCCACAACAGCATTAGATATTTATTCCATTCTTTTAGACTCTAGAAAATGTACATCATTTACCGGTGAACCTGCAATTGTTTCCGACAAAGAAGGGGACAGTTTTTCGTTGTTTGATAATACGCTAATTGGGAAAAACATTGTATTGGAACGAGGCGAATTAATTATATGGAGTTTTCGGTTAAATGATGCTAAATGGCCTGAAACGATAACTACAGAAGCTGCGATAGTTCTTAAAAATATAGACCCTATTTCTTGTAAAATTGAATTATTTCTAACAGCTGTTCCTATTGCTTTTGAAGAGCAATTAAAACAATTATGGAACGAAAATATTTGGGAAGCTTTGCGTTATTATATTGAACGATAAACAATAACTTACCCTTTATTTATTGTAGTTAAAGGGTAAGTTATTCTTGTATTAATTGCTTTCCATTGCTATTGCCTTTGGAAATAAAATATTATTCTCTAAATGTATATGAAGATGCAAATCGTCTTCAAACTCTTTGAGCAATGCCAATGTTACCCGATAAGTATTACAACCATCAGCAGGAGTTGTATAATTATTCGTTAACTCAGAAATTTTACGAAACCGATCGCCTTCTGTTTCGTGCTCTTCCATCATGCGTTGTATTGGGCTTGTTACACTTCCCATTATTATTTCAGCATTATTTCCTGCATTTGCATTTTTAATCATTTTTCGGATTAATGGAAAAAGTATTAACTCTTCTTTTTTCATGTGTGCTGATAATTCTCCGGCTGATTCTCTGAACAATTGTTGTACTTCCAATAATTCCGGATGATGGCCACCATGTACTTGTACAATTTTATCTAAGTATGGAATTATCTCCGGTATTTTTGCCTCAACATAACGGTGGTGCTTTTTTTCAATATAATCAGCAAGCAAATCCAATGGCCACGTATTAAAATCAACTCCGGTATCTGCTTTTTGTGATGTAACTTCTAACAACGAATTTATTACCTGCTCCGTTGCAATGTTTTTGTTTGAGCAAGCTTCCTCCAATGTTCGGTTTCCGTTACAACAGAAATCAATACCATTTTGTTTAAAAACAGACGCAGCTCTATAATCTGTTGCAACCAATTCACCAATCAGCGTTTCTTTTGTTATATTCATAATTTTATAAATTAGTTTTTCTCCGCAATTACTACAATTGAATTAATGTGCTCTTGATGTTTATGAAACACTCTGCGCATTTCTAAAATTCTTTTTCTGGCACTGCCATGTATAAGAATATTAAAAGTAATCTTTAACGTGCGCATCCATCCTTCATCATCAATAATTCTTTTCCATTCCAGCAAATACATTTCATTATTGTGAATTGCCTTCACTTTAAAGCCCTCTTTCTCTAATAGCGTAGTCCATTCTTTTTCAGTAAGCGGACGTGCATTAACTTTAATACACATTGCCAAATCTCGCTGAATCTCATTCTTTAAGTTTTCATCCACATCTTTCAATCCCATTTCGTGTATTGCATATAGTCCTCCTTTTTTAAGAATTCTAGACGCTTCACGTATAATCTCAGCCTTTCTATGATCAGCATGCATTGTAAGCATAGCTTCGCCATATACCTTATCTTTTGAGTCGGATTGCAATCCGGTTTCTGCTGCATTTCCTAACTTAAATGAAACACGATCATTCTTCAGTTTACTTTCAAGCATGTGTATTGCATCTTGGTCAGCATCTACACCAACGTATGAATGTGGCTTATTGTTTAATGCCAAAGCAGCAGTGTAACCAAGTCCGGGTGCAAACTCTGCTATGTCATCTTTAGGCGATATGTGTAATGACTGAATTAATTTTTGAGTAAGCTCTTTCCCTCCGGGGCGTAAAACTCGCTTTCCCATGCGGGCTAATATCCAGTGACCTTGAGCTTTTGCAAAGTCTTTGGTGTCCATAATATATTTATTTAAGTTTATTCATTTCCCCAATTGAGTATTTCCTCTTTTGTCCATATTTCGGGAAAGAATTTGCGTTGCTGATATTTCGGATGTAAATATTTTTTCCATTCACTCCCTCCGGTTGCGGCTTTATTCTCTCCTTTGCTATCTAAATAGTGTTGTGCTGTTTCAAGGTGTACCAATGGCCATTTAATGTTGTATAAGTCATCAAACTCTTTAAGCTTTTGTAAAAGCTCTGCTGAAGGATTTTTAAACTTTTTCACCTTTTCTTCTATTGTATTTCCTTTAACTTTTTTAGCTAATGTTATGAAGCTTTCTAAATACTTTTCTTCAAACAAACGAAGTGTTAAGGATTTGTTTCCTGTTTTACGATCCAGTCCGGCATCTATCCAATAAATGTTTTCAAACATTTCTTCAACCGTAGGATTACTTGAAATTCGCTTTTTACCTGCCTCGTTAATTAAGTTTTCTATTCGAGTGCAATATATTTCGATATAGCGAAACGTAGCCGATTGAAAACCGCTTGCAGGTGCCAATGTTGCTCTAAATGTATTGTAATCGTCATAATTCATGCCTGAGCGCATTACATCAAATGAGGTTATCAGCATTGCGGTATATCGGTTCAAACGATTAATTTTATCTATCCAAATTGCTTCACTCAAATCTTCTTCTACCAATTGTTTTAGCTCATGAACCATCATGTTTAATACCAATTCGGTAACCTGGTGGTACATTACAAAAATTACTTCGTCTTTGTAGTCGGTTCTTGTTTTTTGAAGGGATAGTAAAGTATCTACTTGTATGTAATCCCAATAGGTTATTGGCTTTGCTTGCAATAATCCTTTTAAGTACGTTTCCGGATTTTCACCCAATTGCTGATATTTTTTTTCAATATCTTTTACAATGTTTTCGATGCTCATATTTTTATATTAATGGTTTTAATTAAAGTGAGGAAAATAATACAACTTATTGTTTTTTAAATGCTGTTTTGGTATTGTAGGTAATTTATTTTACTTAAAAATATTTCTGCCATTCTGTTTCCTTGCCATTTGGCTCTTTCTGCTCTTTCACCTGCAAAAAAACCATCCACTACTTCATTAAATATTTTTACCCATCGTTCAAAGTGAATAGCTGTAACCGGAAGGCTGGCATGTGGTGGAAATGGTGCACCCGAATAGGTAAACTCATCCAATAAAATAGTTTGCCAAAAGCGATACATTTTTTCCAAATGTTCAGGCCATCGGTCTTGAATTACGTTGTTAAAAATATCTTTTAGCAAATCGTCTTCACGTATTTTGCCATAAAAAGTATTTACTAATAACGTTATATCCTCTATGTTTTCGATATCTTTTGTCGCTTGCACGATGTAGCTATAAATTTATTTCCAATAATTATTTGCCTTTGCAATGGTTTGAAACTCTATTGCAATTACGTTTGCCGAAGCAATTAATTGAGCAGTATCGTTAGCATAATCATTACGAAGTTTTTTTCTAACTTCAGGGTCTGTTTGAATAGCTGCAATTGATTTTCTTGCCATTTTAATCGCTAATTCTCTGCCTTCTTGTGGTGTTGCTGTTATTAAGCTTGGCAACCAAATTTCTTTGTTTTCCATGTTGTTGATTATTTAAGTTTAATGTTTCCCGAATTAATGTTGATTTTCCTGATTTCAATTGGTGTGCAAGCTCAAACACGGTAGTTGTTTCCAGCATTTGCTTTAACTCGTTTCGTATGGTTACAAACTTATCGTGCATTGGGCAAGGGTCGGCAGCATTGCATTTGTTTAAGCCTAATGCACATCCGTTATATATTGTATCTCCATCTATTGCATATACAATTTCAGATATTTTGGTTTTTTTCATTTTATCTACTGATATTTCAAAACCTCCATACGGACCTTTAATTGAATTTACAATTTCATGTTTGGTTAAAGCACCTAAAATTTTTGCAGTAAATGCTCCTGGCGAACCTGAATTGTCTGCAATATCACCTATCTTAACACGCACATTTTCTAACGACTTGCTTGCAACATATATAGTTGCTTTTATTGCATATTCACACGCCTTTGAAAACATTTGTTATTTATATTTATTCTAAACTCATAGCAAATATATAAACTCCTTTGTATTTCGGATAAAAATATCTTAAATAATTTTTTATAAATAAAGTTTATATCCATTGCAGTTTTCTAACAATAAAGTTTTCATTCGCCCCCTATCAACTACTACAACAGTTCTTTGCTAAACTAAAGTACAAGGTTATATTTACACCCAAAGAAAAATATCCGAATTATTCAATGAGTGTTTTTGATTTTATATTATCCCCTAAAGAAAAGGTATTGCTTGAGGACATTGTGTTAGAAGATAGCATTCGCGATGCAATTATCCAGCTAATAAAAGAGCATAAACATATTGAACAACTTAAAAAATACAACCTCCCTGTAAATAATAAAATACTGTTATATGGAAATTCCGGTTGTGGCAAAACAATGACTGCTGCTGCAATAGCCAATGCCTTGGATAAAAATATCTATATAATAAACCTAAGCACAATTATTAATTCAAGAATAGGAGAAACATCACTTAATATTAAACAGCTTTTTGATAAAGCAGCAAAAGAGCAAGCGGTATTGTTTTTAGATGAATTTGACCATATTGCAAAAGCAAGAGGTAATGATGAAAGAGATGTAGGCGAAATGCGCAGATTGGTAAATACACTCATTCAATTGATTGATTATTTTCCGGAAAAGGCATTATTAATTTGTGCAACCAACCATGCCGAAATTATTGACTCTGCAATTATTCGTAGGTTTCAACAACGAATTCATTATACTCTTCCATCTGAACAAATTTTAAACCAATATTATGATAAAATACTTAGTAACTTACCAAATGAGTTGAAAGCTATTAACCGCGTGTACAATATTTCATATGCAGAAGCAAAAGACCTTGCTCTTACTCAAGTAAAAAGAAACTTGCTTAACAAACTAGAAGAAAACACATCCACTTCAAATGCTGGTTAAAGTACAACTTAAAAACGAAATTAAAAGGTTACTAATTAAAATACTAAACCACATGAAAAAGTTTCTGTTTATACCTCTATTTATTATTTGCCTTACTACTACCGCACAGATAAATTTTGTGAAATTTAATTCGCTAAACGAGTTGTTTAAGGAAGCAAAAAAGCAACAGAAATATATTTTTATTGATGGATATACAAATTGGTGTGGGTGGTGTAAAGAGCTCGATAAGGTTGTCTTTTCTAATAAAGTATTTGCAGATACTATTCATAAGTATTTTATACCTATAAAGTTGGAAATGGAAAAAGACAGTTTGGGTGTAATTATTGCTAGGAAGTATGCAGTAATTGGTTTTCCTCAAGCTATAATATTAGATAACGAAGGACGATTAATAAAGATTCTGAACGGCTATTCTCCATTGGAAAGATATTTTATGCGAATGCAAGAGGCGTTAGCAGATTGCAAACAAAACAAATTTATTGCAGGCTACTCAACTAATTTTTCACAAAACTATCCTGAGTTTTATATTAAACAGTTTCCAATGCCAGGTATAAAAAAGGAAAAAAGAGATAGCACAACTATTAACTTATATCTGACAAAACAAAAGAATTGGGCAAACGAAACCGTATGGAATGTAATACGAGCAAATTATTATTTACTAAACAGTACAAATCAAAACTTACTAAGAAAAAAACTACCTGAATTAGCAATACTATTCGGCAAAGCAGAAACAGAAGAATTATATATAAGTGCTGCATCAAAACAGATAAATCAATTGCAAAAAGTAGCTGACGAAACAGAATTTATTACAACTATTGATTCATTAACAAATAGCTTAGATGAAAAGTGGTGGTATATGTTTCAATATAAAAAAGATTATTACGAAGAGCACAAGGATTATAAGAAATTAGCATTAACCATTGACGAATATTTGAATAATAAAAAAGAAAAAAGCAACGTAAGTATAATTAATGAAACAGCTTGGAATTTATATCTACACTGTAACGATACCGGAGTGCTTACCAAAGCAATAACCTGGATGCACGATTTTGTGCTACTTAATGACCCACTGTATATGTATATTGATACTTATGCTGCATTATTATACAAAACCGGAAAACTAAACGAAGCTAAAGCCCAAGCCATTTTAGCAATAAAGGTGGGCAAAGCAGACAATGAAAATACCGAAGAAACAGAAAAATTATTAGATAAAATTAAATTGCAATTGCAAAGTAAATAAGCTGTTTCAAATTTGATTAAAACACCATTCTTATAATGCTTGTGTTGTTGAGTCTTTACTTATTTTTTTAACTAATCCTTGCAATACATTACCCGGTCCGCATTCAATAAACGTATTGCAGCCATCAGCAACCATATTTTGAACACTTTGTGTCCACCTAACTGGTGAGGTTAGTTGAGCAATCAAATTGTTTTTGATAGTTGCCACATCATTTGTTGCTTGAGCATTTACATTTTGATAAATCGGACAAATTGGGGTATTAAAACCGGTATCCTTTATTGCTGCTTCCAATTCAATACGTGCGGGTTCCATAAGTGGTGAGTGAAATGCACCACCAACCGGCAAAACCAATGCACGTTTTGCTCCGGCAGCTTTTAATGCCTCACAAGCAAGATTAATACCTTCAACCGACCCCGAAATTACTAACTGTCCCGGGCAATTATAATTAGCAGCTACTACAATTGCATTGTTAATTGATGCGCATACTTCTTCCACTTTAGCATCGTCTAATCCTAATACCGCAGCCATAGTTCCGGGTACTGTATCACATGCTTTTTGCATTGCCATTGCACGTTGTGCTACCAATCGCAATCCATCTTCAAAAGTCAATACTTTATTAGCAACCAATGCGCTAAATTCTCCAAGTGAATGTCCGGCTACCATATCTGGTTTAAAAGAATCACCCGCTGTAAGTGCTTTAATTACGGAGTGTAAAAAAATTGCAGGTTGAGTAACTTTTGTTTGTTTTAAATCATCATCAGTACCACTAAACATTATATCTGTGATACGAAATCCTAAAAGTGTATTTGCTTTTTCAAATAATTCAGCGGCCTGATTGTTGGCTTCATAAAGGTCTTTGCCCATGCCCACAAATTGCGAGCCTTGTCCGGGGAAAATATATGCTTGCATTGTTAATGTTAAGTATTATAAAAATTGTTCGCAAATATGTGTTTACGGACAATTTTTGTAAAGAAAATCTAATTGAAATGTCTGAATTTTTCTAATGTAGTAGTAAGATAGTCAATTGACATAGTGTGCTTTCTGCCTCCTACCCACAATATGCACTTAGATGGACGCTCGGTTGGGCTTTTCTTAGGAATGCTAATGCGTAAATCTTTACTTACATTGTAATTTAAATACATGGTTTGACCATATCCGGGTGTAAGTGTTGTGTATGCAGATTTAATTGCAGGAAGTGAGTCTGCCAAAGCTATAACAACATCAGCAGATAAGTTGGTATAATAAACAGAGTAATCACTATAAGCACGAATTTCTTCCTCTTCTTTCATTTTCGGATAGATTTCGTTTATTCCTACTTGATACGATTGCTCGTTGTTTTTTAATTCTTTTGCTGTTTTACGTGAGCCAATTATTAAATACTTAGTTTCATCACTCTTGTATGCAATCATTTCCAATGTAGAGTTGGAACTGCTTGAAGAGTTTTTATAAAGCATTATACTTTTTGAAACACTGGTTTTATTTGTGTTGTTCTTATCAATCGTATTGTTTTGGTAATAATCTGAAATACTGACACTGGTAGAGCATGAATAAACTAACATTATCATACCAGCTAAAATAATTTTACCGCTAATTTTCATAAATCAATTTTTTTAAGGTTGAATCAAATATAAAACTTACTTTATAATTTGCTATAAAACCAAAAAAAATATTGTTGTGGTAGTAACTCCCATACATAAATAATGCTGTTAATCACTTTCAGAATAAAAAACAGAAACTTATTAAAATCAATTTTTTTAACAGGTAATTAAAGTTTCTTGATTGAAGAAACATGATAAAATTTAGAAATTAGAGCACAACATTCATTTGTTTTATTTAAAGGCAAAGGCAATATTTGCGGCACTTTATAAAAAAATAAAATGACTCAAAAGCTAAAAATTTCAGTTGCAAAAGGAGATGGTATAGGTCCGGAAATAATGGATGCTGTTTTACGTGTATTTGATGCAGCAAATGTTCCGTTAACGTATGAATTTATCGAAATGGGAAAAACCTATTTTGAACAAGGTTTTGGAACCGGCATGACTCCAAAGGCAAAAGAAAGTGTTGAGCAAAATGGGATTTTATTTAAAGGACCTATGGAAACTCCTAAAGGTAAAGGAATGAAAAGCATTAACGTTACAGCCCGTAAAACATGGAGTACATACGCTAATCGCAGACATTTTCAAACATTACCCGGTGTAGATACTGTATTTAGCAAAGGAGGAATTCCGGTTGATATTACAATTGTAAGAGAGAACATTGAGTGCACGTATGGTGGCATTGAGCACATGAATTCGCACGATGTAGCAATAGCACGCAGAATAATTACCCGTCCGGGATGTGAACAAGTAATACGTTTTGCTTTTGAAATGGCAAAAAAAGAAGGTTTTACTAAAGTAACCTGTGCCCACAAAGCCAACATTATGAAACTTACCGATGGTCTATTTTTAGATACCTTCCAGCAAATTGCATCAGAGTATCCGGATATTAAAGCAACAGATATTATTGTTGATGATCTTGCAATGAAATTAGTGGCTCGTCCGCAAGATTTTCAGGTAGTAATATTAACTAATTTGCAAGGTGATATTATGAGCGATTTGTGTGCCGGATTAGTTGGTGGACTTGGTTTTGCACCTTCATAATATTTCAATATTTGAAGCCGTTCATGGTACCGCTCCGGATATTGCAGGTAAATTAATGGCTAATCCCACTTCATTACTTTTAAGCGGCTTAATGATGTTGCGCCATTTGGGCTTTGTACATCATGCTGCTACAATTGAAAACGCATTGCGTTATACTTTAGAGCAAGGTTCACACACGGCAGATTTTGGCGATAGAAGTGTGCCTGCATTAAATACTAATGAGTTTGCTGATGCAATAATTGCTAATCTTGGTAAAAATCCGGAGTACAGCAAACCGCGTGTGGCTGTTGATGGTGTAAAACTTTTTGTGAAACCAACTGCACCTGCTTCACAAAAAATAATGGAAAGCAACTTGGATACACGCAGAGAAATAAAAGGTGTGGATGTGTTTATTGATGCAAGTATCGGTGGTAACGAAATTGCATCTGTTGTTCAACCGCTGCTGCAAGCTGATCAAAAATTAATTACAATCAGCAACAGAGGTACAATGGTATGGCCTTCCGGCTCAGTTTTTACCGAATGTGTTGATAATTACTGTTTACGAATAGAAGGTAATTTCAATTCCCCTCAATCAATATACAGCCTACTTGGTAAAATATCTGAACACTACTTTATTGCATCGCACGAAGTGTTGTGTATCTATGGCGATAGAGTTGGATATTCGTTAGCACAGGGACAATAAAATTTCATTTTATAGTTAAAAAAGCTACTTTCGGGTGGCTTTTTTTATAAACCTAATTATGATACCTAAACTAAAAACTATTGCAATCAGTTTGCTAATGGCAAGCTCAGTATTTGTACATGCGCAACAAATATTTCCCTCCATAACGTGTACCAACTTAAAAGATAAAACAGTTAATCTTCCTTCCGATTATGCAGGAAAAAGAACCGTAATTGCATTAATGTTCAGTGTAAAAGCGGATAAAAAAATGCAGAATTGGGCACAGCCATTATACAACAGTTTGGTAGCAGATGCGGTTGGTGGAATGATAAGCGGGAATATTTATAATGCAAATTTATGCTTTGTAGGAACCGTAAAAGGCTTAGCAAAGCTTGCGCTTCCTGAAATGATTAAAAAAGCAAAAAAAGAAGTAAACACCAAATATCACGACAATTTTATGTACACCGATAGTGCAATAGATGAATTACTAAAAACCTTGTCCATTACGGATAAAGATAATCCGCATTTTTTTGTGATTGAAACCGATGGAAAAATACTTCACCATGAATTTGGTGATTTTAGTGATAATAAACTGAATGAAATTACTGGCGCTTTGTTGAATTAGTTTAGAAATAAATTTTCACAACAAATATGGATGTAATTATACATACCAAATCTACCAAAAGCATTATACTTAAAGCATAGCGGCTATCTTTAACATTAACTGCTCCAAAGTAAAGCGCAACAACATAAAATGTAGTTTCTGCGGCCCCTTGAAACAGACATGACAACTGTCCGGCTAAGCTATCGGCACCATAAATATTCATAGCATCCAACATAAACCCACGAGAGCCACCGGCACTAAATGGACGCATAATAGCAACCGGAATTGCCTGAATAATTTGTGGGTCAACATGCAGAGCTGACAAAACCGCATTAATACCACCCATAGCAATATCCATTAGCCCGGAGTTGCGAAAAATACTTAACGCAACAAGCATTGCTATCATGTAAGGTAATACCCGAACACCGGTTGTAAATCCGTCTTTTGCACCATTTACAAATGAGTCGAAAACATTTGTATTATTATTTTTAAAAACTTTCTCGCGCCAAATACTGTATCCCACAATCAATACAATAATTATTAGCAATACACTGTTGCTAAGGTTTCCGGTAAAATGAAATTTTTCTATTCCTGTCAGCTTGTTGATATAAAACAAAAGAAAACCGATAATGCCGCTTAATATGGTAACAAAACCGATAACAATTGGATTTAATAAATTAATCCGTTGTTTTATGCTCACAAAAATTAATGCTGCAATAGTTCCTACAAATGAAGTAATAATGGTAGGTAACATAATATCAGCAGGATTTGCTGCATTTTGTGCCGCACGATAACCAATAATAGAAGTAGGAATTAATGTTAATCCGGCTGCATGAAGACACAAAAACATTATTTGGCTATTGCTTGCCTTTTCTTTGTTATCGTTTACTTCTTGCATACTTTCCATTGCCTTTAAGCCAAATGGAGTTGCAGCATTATCAAGCCCTAAAAAGTTTGCAGCAAAATTCATTGTCATAAATCCATAAGCCGGATGCCCCTTGGGTAAATCAGGAAAAATACGAACAAAAAACGGGGACAAAGCCTTTGCTAATTTTTCAGTAGCGTTGCTATCATTAAGTAAATTTAGTAACCCGCAAAAAAATGTTAAATAACCAATAAGTGGTAGCCAAATATCCATAATGGTATTTTTGCACGTAGGGAAAATGCCATCGGCAGCTTGTTTTGCTGTGCTTAACTGAACAATTCCATTATCCAATAAATGGAAAGTAGTATCATTACGTAAAACTGTTTTTGAAACAGATAATTGCGCCAACAATACCGGATCTTGAACTGCAAGTTTTGTTTTCTCTATTTCGTTTAATACAATAGGATCGTGTTGTTTGCCATTTACTATACCACCAAGTGTATATAGTTTTCCGGATAGCATCAGGTAAAAAATAAACAATACACTTAAAGTAATAATAAAAGACCAAAATCTACTTAGCGCCATGGTATTTGTTTTATAAATTTTCTTGGTTCATTAATCGCATGAACCAACAAATACAAATGACATAAAAAGGTTTTAAAAATTTAAAAGTATTTATCCCCTATTGCGTAATGCGAGTGTATTAAATTGTTGAAACCATAATTACACCATTCTGGTTCAAAATCAAATATGCTTAGTACAATTTTTGTTTTGGAAGACTACCACCAAAACTCATCTTCCCATTCGGTGTCAAATTCAAGTATAACTTTCTCTTTTACTAACTGCAATTGATCGGCTTTTGCACATTCCTGAATTGCATTAAAAAGAGTCCGCTCCTCAAATCGAATGTGTTCAACCAGCTTTTGTTCAATCTGGGTTAGTGTTTCTTCCGTTTTATCGGGTGTCTGAAAGAATCCTCTTAAAACACTATGCTCTTGAATGGCTTGTTGTACTAACTTGTCTTGTGCGGGCAAAATTGGGAAAAGGTATTTTTCTTCAACCGAAAAATGGTATTTTAAATAGTTTTCCCAAAACCAGTTAGTGTATTTAGCAATTCGCTCGGTTTCAATATTCTTTTTGAAACCTTCTCTAATTTTCCAGCAAAGGAGCAAGCAGTGATGATGTTCTCTGCTAATGGGTTGGATAGCATCGTGCCGTTTAATTGGTTTTGTGGTCATAATTGTATTTTGGTTTTGGTTAATACTTCTAATAAAACTACTGCTTGGTTGTGCTGTTCATCTTTGGCACCAAACAGAAGGGTTACGTTTTGATTAGCCGTAAGGGTTTTTATTCGGGTTAATTCTACTTTTTGGGTTTTAAGTTCTTCTATATATTGTTTTTTAAATGTATCAAATAGGTCTGTTTTATGTGAAAAGAATTTTCGTAACTCGGGCGAAGGAGCTATGTTTTTATTCCATTCGTCAATCGTTACTTTTTCTTTGCTAATGCCACGTGGCCAAAGCCTATCTACTAATATTCTGTACCCATCACTTTTTTCTGGGGCTTCATATATTCGTTTTGTTTTTAGCAGATACTTCATCTCTATCCTATTCAACAAACAAATATACATTTGTTTTTATTGAATTGATTTGAAAACTGTTTACGTTTTATAAACTTTGGTGTTGAAAATATTGTACTAATGCAAACATCATTCATATTTGCACCATGAAAAAACCAACTATATGTGGCTTTACCATTGTAAGAAATGCATGTAAATTTGATTACCCAATAGTTGAATCCATTACAAGTATATTACCCATTGTAGATGCGTATGTAGTAGCTGTTGGCAATAGTGATGATGATACCCTAGCTTTGATAAATGGGATTAATTCGCCTAAAATAAAAATAATTGAAACCACTTGGGATAACCGCTTACGCGAAGGAGGAAAGGTATTAGCCGTGGAAACAAACAAAGCATTTGATGCTATAAGTACGGAATACGATTGGTGTTTTTATTTACAAGGAGATGAAGTTGTGCATGAAAAGTATCATACTGAAATTATAGAATCATGCACTAAATATTTAAACCAAACACATGTTGAAGGACTATTGTTTGGATATACACATTTTTATGGAAGTTACAATTACATAGGCGATTCACGCACTTGGTATCGGAATGAAATAAGAATTATACGAAACAATAAAAACATAAGAAGTTATAAAGATGCTCAGGGGTTTAGAATTAACGGCAGAAAATTAAATGCAAAAAAAATAAATGCACGTATTTACCACTATGGTTGGGTAAAAAATCCGGCATTTCAACAAGCCAAGCAAGAGTCGTTTCAAAAATTATGTCACAGCGATGAGTGGGTTAAAAATAATGTAGCAGAAGCCAATGCTTATGATTATTCGATAATTGATTCATTAAAAAGTTTTACAGAAACACACCCTGCAGTAATGCAAAAACGATTAGAGAGAATGAATTGGGAGTTTAATTGGGACATTACCAAGAAAAAGTTTAAATGGAAAGACAGAATATTATACTGGATTGAAAACAAGACAGGATTTCGTTTGTTTGAGTATAAAAATTACAAATTACTCTAATCGAATTAAAATATTGTTTACTTTGATGATTGAAACCCAATGTTTTTGTATAAAGAAGTGTTTGTGTTGGATATTTAAAGAGAATTTTTGTTGAAAAACTTGGTTTTTAAAATATTGGATTATATTTGCAGTCCTTTTTAAAGAAAAATAGTAAAGAAGATGGCTAATCATAAATCAGCAAAAAAGAGAATTAGAGCAAACGCTACAAAGCGTTTAAGAAACAGATACCAAGCTAAAACCACACGTACATTAATTAAAACTGTACGCAAAAGCACTGACAAAACTGAAGCTCAATCACTTTATAACAAAGTAGCTTCCTTGTTAGATAAGCTTGCAAAAAAGAATGTGATTCATAAAAATAAGGCTGCAAACCAAAAAAGTAAGTTGGCAAAAGCTATTGCTAAATTAGGCACTGAAGCACCAAAAGCTAAACCAACTAAGAAAACAGCTACCAAAAAAGCTGCGGTTAAAAAATAAAAATAATTTGTTTTATATATAGTTATGAGGCTTTTCGAAAGGAAAGCCTTTTCTTTTTTGTAAAGTCTATGCAGTTGATTATTTTTACACTTTAATACAAAGCTAATTGGATAGTTTTTGGGATATTTTTAAACCCAAAGTAATTGTTGACTTTGGCGGATTAACTCTAGCACTCCTTATCATTTTAATAGAGAACGGTGTGTTTTTTGGCTTTTTTCTGCCGGGTGATTCCTTATTATTTACTATTGGGTTACTTTGTTATATTGGTGTAATTGATGTAACACTTACCACATTAATGCTTTCCGTTGCCATTGCAGCCTTTATGGGGTACTATATCGGTTATTGGTTTGGATATAAAACCGGAAATTCATTATACAAACGAGAAGATACCCTTTTTTTTAAAAAGAAATATGTTCATACTGCTGAAGATTTTTACAAAAAATACGGTGGATTCGCACTAGTAATGGGTAGATTTTTACCTATTGTTCGAACATTTGCCCCAATATTGGCAGGTGTTGTGCGTGTTAAGCCTTTAAGTTTCTTGTTATTTAACTTACTTGGAGCCATATTGTGGCCGGTAACAATTTGCGGTGCAGGATATTTTGTAGGCTCAAAATTTCCAAATGCAATTGATTATTTAGACTTCATTGTTATTGGATTTATATTAGTTACTACCATACCAATTGCTAATAGTTTGTTTAAAAAACAAAAATTGAAATAATTAGTCAGATACTACTTGTTTTGCCTTTTGGGCAGGATAAACAGTGGTTAAAAAACCTAATATCACAACGGTAAAGAATACTATAATTACATCTTCCCAATTAACTTTCACAGGATATGCACTAAAGCTTACTTGCGATGCTCCTTCAAGTGCTATTAATCCAAAATACTCTTGCAAAAAACACAGTAACAAACCCAATACAATGCCGATAATACCACCGGCAACGGCAATCAGCAAACCTTCGTATCGGAAAATACCTTTTGCCATATCCTCGGTTAGTCCCATACTTTTAAACAAAAGTAAATCACGCTTTTTTTCCATTACTAAAATATATAAGGAGCTAATTGTATTGGACGCAGCTATTAATAATATAAAAAATAAAATAATAAAGCTGATTGCTTTCTCTGATCGCATCACTTTATAAAATGCATCTCGTTGCTCAAAGCGATTTTTAATGGTAAAAGCATTGTTAGTAATTTGTGCTATTTCGCTTTTAATCTTATCTACTGAATAGCCTTTTTTAACACGTATTTCAATTGCTGAAAAATCATTTTCTTTTTCTAATAAAGCTTGGGCAAATCCTATTGGGCAAATTACATATTTGTTATCCACGTCTTCTTGAACAGAAAAAACTCCACTTGGCATTACTAACGATTTGTTAAAAGCATTTTCAGCATTAATTAATGTTTGGGTTTCTCGTTTGGGTACATATATGGCTAATGGCTTAAACAAGTTGTTGGGGTCAATAGATAATTGGTATGCCAGTCCTTGCCCAACTATTGCATAAATACTGTCGTGCCTAACATCAACATAGCCACTTATTATTATGCTATCGTAATGGGTAACTTTTACATAATTGGTATCAACTCCTTTTAGCGTAGCAATGCTTTGTTGGTTATTATAGCGAAGCAAAACATTTTCTTCAATTACTCGTGCATACGTTTCAATGCCTTCAATTTTATTAAAAGCTGCCCAGTTTATTTCATCATTTCTTATGTGTTTTCCTTCAATTGGAGTAATACGGATATCGCTATCAAAATTGGTATAAAAAGATGCAAAAAGAGATTCGAATCCATTAAATACGCTTAATACAATAATTAATGCAGCAGCACCAACTATATACCCAAGCAATGAAATACCCGATATTATGTTTATCAGATTTATACCACCTTCTCTTTTCTTAGAAAAGAAATACCTTCTTGCTATTTTTAGTGGTAGATTCACTTATAATAATTAGCAGTTTAATCTTTCCATGCCTTTACTATTAGCCCTGTACCGGTTTTGTGAGTTTGGTTTGTATCTAACCAATTTAGAACATAAGCAAACGGATAGGTAACTAAATAATAAAAAGGCAAAAGAACAAAAAACAATTTAGAAGCATTAAGCATACTCATTGGGTATTTCATACTTAGTTTCCATGCTATCTTACCCGGACTACCGTATGAATAAAGTATCTCCGATTTATTAAAACCTGCTTTCTTTAATTTTTCACGCATTTCTTCTACAGGATAACCATCACGCACGTGCTCACCTATAAACGATTCGCCATGTTCATCAGCATTGCTTCCGCCTTGGTCGCTTGGGGTTGATATCAATAACATACCTCCGCTTTTCATGCTTTGATGAAAATGTGTAAACACATCAACATCTTCTAAAATATGTTCCATTACATCAACACATAAAACCAAATCGTATTTGTTAGTAGCATGGGGCTTGGTTAAATCACCTACTGAAAATTTTACATTGGTTAAATTGCATTTACGAAAGAAATTATTGCAATCTTCTATTTGCTCTTCTTTTACATCTACTGCATCAATTGTGCATTGTTTATTTCTATTGGCAATGTAAAAGCTATATTGTCCAAAGCCTGAGCCAGCATCCAACATGGTAAACGGAGATGAAAACTGTTTCCAATTGCGTAATTCACGGTGTATGTGCCACGATCGAAGCAGCAACAAATCCAACAGTTTGTAAAAAAGTTTTCGTAATACAAGTGATTGGTTAAAAACTACTCCTAAGTCTTTTTTTATTGGGTCGTATTCCATTTTGGTTATTACTTATTTATAATACTATAATTGGCGGCAATATAGGTTATCAGTAGCTAAATTAAAAAGTTGTTAGTAATGGAATTTAATTGCTACAAATACTTTGTTTTTATACATTTGGCACGGTGAAAGCAATAAAGTCAATACGAAATTGGATTAAGCAATACCCGATGTTGCACAAGTTTATTAAATTTGGTGTAGTTGGTTGCATAAGTACGGTGGTTAGCCTTTTGGTGTTTTGGCTTTTTGTATTGCAATACCCACAATACAATTTAATTGGAAAAGCATTAAGTTATATCATTGGTTTTTTTGCAGGATTTTCATTAAATAAACTTTGGACCTATGTAGAACAAACGGAAGAAGGAGAGAAGTATTTATTAAAATACGTCTTTGTATATGCAATTACTTTTTTTGTGTATTTGGTTTTTAATTATGTATGCGACCATTACATACATCCCGAAGTATATATTGCACCAATAGTTGAAGCGTTTGGGTTT
>JACFNJ010000011.1 GCA_019454865.1 Bacteroidia bacterium | reverse complement strand
GGAGTGCCCGATTAGCTTTTTTTGTAAGAGTTACAAAAAACCAAAATAAAAAACAGTGTAACGCATAATTACACTGTTAGCATTTATTATTAAAAAGTGCTGCGAAAGAGACTCGAACTCTTACACCAGTTAAGGCACCACCCCCTCAAGATGGCGTGTCTACCAATTCCACCACCGCAGCTTGTTGCGCCAAAGATATTAATATTAATTATCGTTACGCAAACAAATAAATGAATTCATTACCAAATTACTACTCGAGTACTATCCGGTCTCCACATTTTATCTCCTTTTTTCACTTTAAAAGCAGAGTAAAATTGCGGCATATTACTAAGTGTACCTAATACTCTAAACTTAGCCGGAGAGTGAGGATCGGTAACAACTTGCTGACGTGTATAAGCCTCGCGTGCATGACCGCGCCATACTTGACCAAAACCTAAGAAGAATTGTTGTTCCGGAGTATATCCATCAATTTTTTTCTTTTTAGTACCTTTTAATGAACGCTGGAAAGCATCGTAAGCTACGGTTAATCCGGCAAGGTCGGCAATGTTTTCGCCTAATGTAAGTTCGCCATTAACAAAAACACTATCCAATGCTTCGTATCCATTGAATTGGTTAACTAACTTCGATGTTCTTTCTTCAAACAATTTTCTATCTTCAGCAGTCCACCAATCGTTCAGGTTTCCTTGTGCATCATATTTGCTTCCTTGGTCGTCAAAACCATGGCTAAACTCATGTCCTATTACAGCACCAATAGCACCATAGTTTACAGCATCATCCGCATCGGGATTAAAAAATGGAGGTTGCATGATAGCGGCCGGAAAAACAATTTCATTATTCACCGGATTATAATACGCATTTACAGTTTGTGGAAGCATTTCCCATTCTGTTTTATCTACCGGCTTACCAAATTTGTTTAAGTTAAATGCATTCCAAAATTTATTGCTATTGAAAAAATTGGCAATGTAACTATCTTCAATTATTATTAATTCGGATAAATCGTGCCACTTATCCGGATAACCTAATTTACGTGTAAAAGAGTTTAACTTTTCCAATGCTTTTTCTTTGGTTGCACTTCCCATCCAATCCAATTTTTGTATGCGGTCTTTAAAACTCTCACTCAAATAATCAACCATTTTATTTACCCGTGCTTTGCTTTCCGGTGTAAATGCAACTTTTACGTATTCTTGTGCTACAATTTCCCCTACCTGCCCGTTTGCCTCTGCTATCACTCGTTTCCAGCGTGGTTTAATTTCTTTAGCTCCTGAAAATGTTTTTCCATAAAAATTAAAATGCGCCATTACCATTTTATTATGTAAGTATGGAGCAGTTGTAGTGAGTACGCGCCACTTCAAGTAATTTTTCCATTTTTTCAAATCTTCCGAAAAAATTAAATTAACAGTTTTAAGATACTCCGGCTGCATTACTATAATCGGTTCATTTGTTAATTTACGTGGAAAACCTAACCTATTAAAATATACATCCCAGTTGATACTTGGAAAACGTAATGCCATTTCGTTATAAGCAATCGGATTGTATTGTTTTTCCATATCTCTGCGCTCAGTACGTGTCATGCAACTTTTTGCCAATGCAATTTCTGCCATCAATATTTCTTTTTCTAATCCTTCATAATAATTACCATATTGCATACAAACATCTTTAATGTATTCCATATAAGCTTTACGTATGGATTCGGTACGTTCATCTTTTTTAAGATAATAATCTCTATCCGGTAGGCTAAGTCCGCCTTGTTCAATATACAATGAATACCTTGAGCTGTTTTTTACATCCTGACTTACGCTTGAATTAAAAAACACAGAAATACCCATACTTTGCAACTCAGCAATACGAGCAATAAAATCATTGCTGTTAGTAATGGCATCAATCCCATTCATTACAAATTGTATTGGCAAAAACCCTTGTTTATCTATTTGCATGGTATCCATTGCTACACGATAAAAAGTACCAATTTTATACGTATTACTTTCAGGCGATGCTTCTGTATTTTGGGATGCTTCTTCCAAAATCTTTTTCAACAAAATATTATTTTGTTCAGCTAAAACATTAAATGCACTCCATCTACTTTCTGATTCAGGTATTGGATTATTTTTTATCCAATTGCCATTGGCATACATAAAAAAATCGTCTTTTGGGTCAACGGTTTTATCTATTGAAGCGATATCAACTCCTTTAAACATTTTGGTGTACATAAAAGCAGAAACAAGTAAAAGCGAGCAAGCACTTTCGATAATTAACTTTATTTTCATTGAATCTATAGTTTTTAATTTTGTGTGGCATGATACTAAAATTGTGTGATAAATAATTAACTTATATCACTAAGTCCATTGTACTTCCGAAATTGCAGGATTTTGTTTCAGTTCATTCAATATGATTCCTGCACCAATAAAACCAATACCGCTTACTACTTGTGCAGCAATTCTTGATGGATCAAGCGACACATGCTGTGAGTAAATAATATCCGAAAAACCAAATGCAGATACTATCATAATTAAACAAGCACCAACACATACCATCATGTGTGTTCTTAGTCCGGCAGCCAAATGTTTCCGTTCACGCTCCAACCCTATCAATGCTCCCAATAATGCAGCAGCACCTAATCGAATTAATATTTCTTTCCAGTCAAGCATAGTTTTAACTTACCACAAATGTTTATTGCCTAAGTTATGCTTATAGTTGTGGTCTCGTCAGGAATCGAACCTGAATCAAAAGCTTCGGAAACTTCTATACTATCCGTTGTACTACGAGACCAATGCTGTTGCAAATATCATAAAACAAAAGCGTCTTTCATAAATCTTTAAATTTTTCAGATTTTTATCATCCAAAATACCTTTATTTAGGTATTTACATCCTGCTTTACATCTCTTTATTTTGCTCTTTAGAAATAGTCTAAATAAATATTACATTTGTTGAATGAAAAAAACAAAGATTTTGGTAGCGGATGCGCAAACTTTAACCCGAGAAGGCATTAAAGCCATATTTGCCAAAAACTCGGATATAGAGGTTTGTGGAGTAGCTATTAATAGTGCTGAATTACAAAAATTAACGGAGGAAAAAATACCGGATATTGTTGTAATTGATTATTACGTGGAAGGACTTTTTTCTATAAAGGATATTGAGTGGCTTAAAAAGATGGATAATCCACCTGCGGTTTTGTTTATATCTTCTAACAAAACAAAAGTAGATGTGCTGAAAGTGATGGATTATGGAGTAAACTGTTACTTACTAAAAGAATGTGATGAACAAGAAATAATAAGTGCCATTAATGCGTGTATTAAAAAGGAAAATTTTTTCTGTGGAAGAGTAATGGATGCGATATTAGACAATGAAACAGAAAACTTAAAGCCGGTATTTGGGCAATGTATGCCGGTAAGTCTTAGCGATAGAGAAGAAGAAATTGTAACGTTAATTGCACAAGGATTAACAACTAAAGAAATAGCAAACAAACTCAATCTTAGTTTTTTTACGGTAGGTACTCATCGTAAAAACATTTTCAAAAAGGTTAAAATTAGAAATTCATCACAACTAATAAACTACGCAATAAAATCAGGCTTAATAACTGCATAAATCAATATCAAATAAACTAACAATCAATAAAAAACAATTAAATTAATAACATGTACAAAAAAACAGTTTCTCTACTAGCAGTAATTGGATTCGCTGCTATTTTATTCACTTCATGCAATTCCAATACTACGGCACAACAACAAGAAGCAAAAACCACTGAGTCCAATAACAAAATAGGAGTATTATTAGTAAACCATGGCTCGCGTTCAGCAACATGGAGAAATGCCCTACTGCAATTAGAAAAAAATGTAACCGATTCAATACTTAGTTCGGGCACTGTAAAAGGTATAAAAACTGCTTTTATGGAATACAATGAGCCTTCAATAGCAACACGCTTAAAGGAATTTGATGCAGAAGGTTTTACGGACGTTGTTATTGTGCCTGTATTTCTAACGGTAAGTCCACATACATTTGAAGATATTCCAACAATTATTGGTCAGAAAGAAGACCCTCAATCCATGGAAATGTTAAAAATTGAAAAAATTGAACGATATACCCCAAAAGCAAAAACATACATCACTCCATTATTAGATTTTACAGATATATTAAAGAAGAATGTATTAAGACGCGTACAAGGGCTAACTAAAAATGCAAGCGAAGAAGGTTTGGTATTAATTGGATATGGCGATGAAACCTATGATAAAGAATGGGGAATGTTATTTGACAAAGTTGCAGAATACGTAAAAGAAAATACAGGAATTAACAAACACTCATACGGATGGTGCGGACACATAGCAAGATACAATCCATTGGAAACAACAAAAGCAATTGAAAAAGTATTAACAGACAAAAAAGCAGCAGTTGTAATTCCGGTATTAGTTGCACAAGACGAGATGTTCCAAATTAAGATTATTGGTGATGGAATAAACAAAGTAAAAAACAATAAAGAGCGTGTTTATTACAAACCGGATGCAATATTACAGGATGCCAATGTTGAGAGTTGGGTTATACAAGTAGCAAAAGAATTTACCGATAAAATAGCTAAGCCTGAAGCATAATGGAGTGGAAATGGAATAAAAAGAAAGTACGCAAACTCAACGTAGCTACTCACCGCGATTTTGGGTACTTTTTTTCCGGTTTAATTATTATTTATTGTATATCGGGTTTGGCGCTTAATCATGTAGATGATTGGAATGCTGATTTTATTCTTACTAAAGACACCATACAGCTAAGCCAAACTTATAATCAAGCAGATATTAACGATAATGTAATACAACAACTGAGTGAAAAAGTAGGAGAAGATAAATATAAAGTATTTGATTTTCCTACCAATAATCAGGTAAAGATTTATTTCAAAGAATCATCGTTGCATGTATATTTTAAAGATGGCTATGGGATATATGAAAAGGTAGCTAAACGCCCGGTAATTTATCAAACCAATGTATTGCATCGCAATAGCTTAAAGGGTTGGAAGTGGGCATCGGATGTATTTGCAGTAATGCTGATATTAATTACCGTTACCGGATTATTTATATTAAAAGGTAAAAATGGTATCAGTGGCAGAGGAAAATGGTTGATAGCATCCGGATTTGATCGATTTTAGTACCGCGCCCCGCCCAAGCGAAAGCTTGGGCGGGGCGCGGTTATTTTGTAAAAAACTTAACTTATAAACTCCATAGCAAACAACGTTTTTATATGTTGCTTTACCTTTGCTTTTACTTCATTTATATCCGGTACATAACCCAATTCTTTTTCTAAGGATGTTACTTGCTTATCATCAATACCACACGGAACAATGTATTTAAAATAATCCAAATTAGTAGATACATTAAACGCAAAACCATGCATCGTTACCCATCTGCTGCATCGAACTCCCATTGCACATATTTTCCTTGCTTTTGTAGTATTTGCTACATCCAGCCACACACCGGTATAGCCTTCATAGCGCTCGCCTTGCAATCCATAATCTGCAAGAGTTAATATTATTGCTTCTTCTAAAAAACGTAAATATTTATGTATATCCGTAAAAAACTGCTCCAAATCCAAAATGGGATAACCTACTATTTGTCCGGGTCCATGATAAGTAATATCGCCTCCCCTATTTATTGGAACAAATGTAGCACCAATTCGTTTAAGGAAATCATCATTTATCAGTAAGTGTTTTGCATCGCCACTTTTGCCAAGTGTATAAACATGTGGATGTTCACAAAAAACTAAATGATTGCTTGGCAAAACGTGTTCGCTTTCGGGCAATGTTCTGTTAAGAAATTTTCTATCTGTTTTTTGTTTAAATAATTCTTCCTGCCTATCCCATGCCTGCCGGTAATCAATATTACCCCAATCTTCAAATAAAACACTTACACTATTCAAAGCAGATTTGTTCAATTCATTAACCCCTATTTTATTTTGTTTCCATTTTTACGCATTTTCATATTCAATAACTCTACTACTATTGAGAAGAACATTGCAAAATATACATATCCTTTTGGTACATGCTGTCCAAAACTTTCAGCAACAAGTAAAACTCCAATTGTTAATAAAAATGAAAGAGCTAATAATTTAATACTTGGATGCTTGTCGATAAACTTACTAATAGCAACAGAGAAATAAAGCATAACAAGCATGGAGATTATAACAGCAACAACCATTACAGTTAAGTGTTGCGCTAAGCCTACAGCAGTTATAATTGAGTCGAACGAAAATACAATATCTATTAAAATTACCTGAAGCACGACATTCCAAAAAGTAGGATTTATTTTTTTTCCATCATCATGCTTTTCCGCCTCTACCATACCGTATATTTCAATTGTACTTTTGTATAATAAGAACAAACCACCTGCAAATAAAATTATATCCCGCCAACTGAACGCTTGTTCAAACAATACAATTACAGGTTCTTTTAATTCATTAACTATATAACTTATTACAGATAGCAACAACAAACGAATTACCAAAGCCAATATAAGTCCTAATCTTCGCGCTTTGTTTTGTTGCTCAACTTTTAGTTTTGATGTTACTAAGGAAATAAAAATAACATTATCTATTCCAAGTACAATTTCCATTACGGATAATGTAATTAATGAAAGCCAAACTTCAGGCTTCGAAAAAAGTTCAATTATATCTATCATGCGGGGTGCAAAATTAAAAAAAGGTTTCAGATTTTAATCCGGTTTATAAATAAAATTAAATGAACAATTTCTTATAATCGGAATACTTTACTTAATTGGATATTGCATAGATAATTTTCAAATTTGCACAAATGAGATTTGAGAAACATGTATTCATCTGTGCCAATCAAAAGGCTGAAGGGAAACCCTGCTGTGGAGAGGAACGCGGCATGGAATTAGTAAAAAAATTTAAACAAGTATTGCGTGATAAAGGATTACAAGGAAAAATAAGAGCTCAACGAGCCGGATGCCTGGATGCATGTGAGTTTGGTCCTGCGTTAGTAATTTATCCGGAAGGTACATATTACGGACACGTAACAACAGCAGATGTAGAACGCATTGTTGAACAACATTTACTAAACAACAAAGTAGTAACCGAATTAGAATTGAAATATTAATAAAATACACAGTGAGTTTTTTTACTAATCGGATTAAAAGTTTTGGAAATGCCTTAAATGGAATTTACTTGGCTTTTAGCTCTGAAATACACCTCAAAATTCACTTAACAGCTATCGGTTTAGTAATTATAGCAGGATTTTATTATTCAGTTTCAATACTGGAATGGTGTATATTATTCCTTTGTATTTCAAGTGTTATAGTAACAGAAATGATAAATACAGCTATTGAACATCTTGCAAATTTTATTCACCAGGAGTATAATTACAAAATTGCAATAATTAAAGACATATCTGCAGGTGCTGTACTATTTGCAGCTATCATCGCTTCAATTATTGCAGCCATAATTTTTATTCCAAAGATGTATTAATTCCGATGAATAAAAACCAGCAATTCGGAAAATTAGGTGAAGAAATAGCTGAAACTTTTCTTCAAAAAAAAAGTTATACAATTCTTTGTAAAAACTATCGCTTCAGCAGAGTTGAAATAGATATAATTTGTGAATATAATGATGAAATCATCTTTGTTGAAGTAAAAACTCGAACATCTGACCAAATTGCATTTCCGGAACAGGCAGTAGGCAAAGCAAAGCAACGCAATATTCGAATTGCTGCCGAGAACTTTTTGGAAGAGAAAGAGATTAATAAACCTGCACGTTTTGATATAATTGCTGTGGTAAAAGATGGTTCATCGTTTAAAGTGGAGCATATTGAGGACGCTTTTTACCCTTTTGATGTACTCTAATACTTTTGTGTTAATAAGTATAAACTATAAATTTGCAAATTAATTGATTTATTGCACTTGTAATTATAATCGTCTGACTTCAGTTAATATATATTCATTCAGTCAAAGCAAAAAAGATAAACTCTTTTTTAAAGATTTCTATTCACTATTTCGAATCATGAAAGGAGTATTAAATGCGGACTGAACGAAGGATTTTTATAACTGTAATCTATTGGGTAATTATTATTTCATACTTAATAGCAGTGTATAGTGTTTGGCTAAATTTTAAAGAAGAATTGCGTGAAGCGCGTGATGCTAAAAAGGAATTTATTATTCGAAAGTAACGTTCTCAAAACCTCCTAAACTATACTAATACTTTTTCTCACGGTTCAGTTATCGAATTAATTGCAATTGCCATTTCGATATTTTTATCAGTAATTGAATTGTTGGCATCATGCGTTATTAACCAAATTTCAACGGTATTGTAGGTATTAGTCCATGTGGGATGATGGTTTTGCTCTTGTGCTATTAAGGCAACCTTTGCAATGAATTCAAAAGCAGTATTAAAAACTTTAAAAACGAATTTTCGGTAAAGTGCTTCTTTATTTAATGTCCAGTGGTTAGGAATTAATAACATAAAACTTAACTCAAATAGTTAGAAATTTAAAGTTTAAACAAACCAAATTTAAGAATTACTATAGCAACACCATACACAAATGTAGAAAGGATAATACCACGTGCAGTTAGTAAATGATTAAAATGAATAAAAATATAAAAAATGCCAAGATTGATAACTGCACAAAGACTTAGTAATGGCGACAAAAGATTTTCAGCAGTTGCAAGTTTAAAAAACTGAGTAATTGGCGAGTTGCTAAAATTAGCAAAGTAAAATCCCAATACACCAATCAGTGGTCCTATTAGTCCGGCTGGTATTCCTATCCAAATACTATCTTTTAATCGGTTCATTGTTATAAAATAAAATTCCAACTATTTAAAACCGGTATTGCATGGTGTGCAGTTAAGTCAAAATGCACCGGTACTACACTTGCATAATTATTTGCCAATGCCCACTCATCCGTGTCATCACCTTTATCTTGATTAACAAATTTTCCGGTAAGCCAGTAATAATTCTTTCCATTAGGGTCTTTTCTTTCATCAAATTCTTCCATCCATTTTGCATTTGCCTGCCTGCAAATACGTATTCCCTGAAAGTTTTCTTCGCTTACTTTTGGGATATTCACATTTAGCAAAGTAGCCATGGGTAAGCCATTTTTAATAATGTTTGATGCAATAGTTTTAGCAATTCTTTTGGCTAACGAAAAATCTGCATCGTATGCAAAATCGCTTAAACTAAAGCCAACTGCCGGCATACCTTCAATTGCAGCTTCAATAGCAGCACTCATTGTACCGCTATACAAAATATTTATACTTGAGTTGCTCCCATGATTAATGCCTGAAACCATTAAGTCAGGTTTCCGATGAAGCACTTTATCTACTGCAAGTTTTACGCAATCTACCGGTGTTCCGCTACATTTATACGATTGTATATCGCCATATAGGTCTGTTTTTTCTAAACGCAACGGTTTGTGTATAGTTACAGCATGCCCCATAGCACTTTGCGGACTATCCGGTGCTACAACTACTACTTCCCCCAAATCTTTAACTGCATCTACCAAATTGCGAATACCGGGAGCAGTAATTCCATCATCGTTGCTTACTAATATTAATGGCTTTTTAATGCCCTGCGAAAGTACAAAATTTATGGTTTGGTTTGAAGTAATATTTCCAACAAGTCTTCTTCAATTGTTTTTTGAGTTGTTTCTACAATTTTTCCAATTGCTTTATTGTTATAATATACCATTACTACAGGCACATATTCAATTCCAAATGGAGATAAATCTATAGTACTACATTCCTTCTTTGTATTTACTCCAATGCACTCAATTTTTTCCCAACCTACCTGGTCAGCTACTTTCATCAATTGTGGAACTAACTCATGACTATCACTACACCATGTTCCCAATATCACTAACAAGCTACATTTGGGATAATTTAGTAATTTTTCAAGTACAGAAGGGTATGGTTTATAAGCATAATATCCGTTTCTATACCAAGTATAGTCCTCTAATTGCGTCCTGTTTATTTTACCTTCTAAAATAGTATCATTTGTTTGCGACATAACATTTAAACTATTTAAAAATAAAACAAAAACTATACACCAATTACACATTTGCTATTTCTTAACATCAAGTGCATTATCTATTAATAATAAAATATGTTCACGATGTGCTTTTGCTTCTGCCCCTGCTGCCGGTGTACTAAGCATTTGTTTTATTTGTTTTAACTGTCCAATAGCTGCCGAAACAGAGATGTTGTCATAACCCGGTTTGCTTAAATCAGCAATTTTACATAGTTTTTTAACATAACCTATTTGTAAATTTTGACGAATAGTATTTACATTTTCAGCTATATCTTTTGCAAAACAAGCATTAGTTAAATCTCTTAATACATTCACTAATCCGTATTTATTACCATACATTCGGCTATCAGTAATACGTAACATTGTTGTTGGAGCCAAAATGTGACTCAAAACATTTTCATGTATTACTTGAATTCGTGAGTGAATTTTTGGGTCGTCAGCTGAACCAAAAAAGTTAAATCCTCTCCGTTGGCTTTGCAAATTATGATATAATGTATTTGCAGCATCAAAAGCATTAGGATTAAAAACATAGTCTGCCAATGCGCGCATAGCTCGCTTTTGTTCGGCTAAAGGTACAGGTGTATATGCCGGATTACCTACCATGTTTCTATCTACATACACACCGCCAATATACCTTGAAATAGTATTGGCAGCATTTGTAATTTCCATCATCGAAATTTGATATGCTTGCTTTAGTTCTTGGTTGCTTTTACCTTGTTCAATATATCTATTTGGCAAATCCGGCAACATTTTATTTACCAACTTAATTCTATCAATACTATATGTTATGGCATCATTACTAAAGTCATTAATATTTACTCTTGGGTCAATTCCTTTTCCAGGTGAACGCATATCATCTGCATCGTTTCCAAAAATTAAAGTACTATCTGTTGATTTATTAAGAATATCTGTCAACCTTTTTTCTTCCTCATCCAATCCATCAAGTTCTTGCGAATATCCATAAATAATTGCCCATACATCATAAGGACCAGGACATGTGGTAAAATAATCGCCTTGTTTGGTTTTATCATTTGCAATATTTACTGCCGGATAATCCATAACACTTGCTATTAATCCATATCTACGTGTCAACTCTTTGTTTTGGGCTTGCTCAGGATTCCAAAGTTGGCTTGCCTTCATGTTGTGCATTAATCCCATGGTATGTCCCATTTCGTGCATTATTAAATAATACAACGATTGTTTCATGTAATCTCTTTTTTCTATTTCCGATAGTCCTCTTGCAGCAAGTACACTTTGCCCGAACAGGGAAGATAAATGCAAATGATGTCCTGCTTCGCATCCAAATATTTTATCTTGATTTTGTACGTTTTCAATAGAAGGTTGTGCAGCGTCAAAAAGTTTTTCTTGGTGCATTCTATTGGTAACAAAAATATATTCTAACATTATGTCTGCACCTAGTATTTCACCGGTACGAGGATCAACAAAACTAGGTCCATAACCACCAAATGGTGGCATAGGTGATGATGTCCATCGTAATACATTGTAATTAATATCTCCGGCATCCCATGTTGCAGTATCGGGTTGTTCCAATACTACTACTGCATTTTTAAACCCTGCCTCTTCAAAGGCAATATTCCAAAGCTCGCCTGCTTCCTTTATAATTGGGCGAAACTCTTTAGGAGTTGTATTTTCTATCCACCAAGTAATTGGTTTTACCGGTTCGGATAATTTAGCATTTTTATCTTTTTTTTCTAATCGCCACTTATGAATTACATCCTTATAATTTACAGCATTGGTTGTTGTCATGTCGTTTACTTGTGTAGTAAAGTAACCTACGCGTTGATCATCTCTTCTGGGACGCATTAATGTATCAGGAGCTAAAATAAATGTATGCTGATACTTTATACTTATTGCACGTCCGTTTGTTATTCCTAAACCCGATTTAACTAGTGGAGATGGATTGTCATAGACATATTCAACCAATACATCGGTATTATTTGGGTAGCTTCTTGTTTTAATAAATTTACATTTCTCTTTATTTAATGACCCAAGAATACTAAATGAAGGAGTTGGGCTTGGTATTGTAGTTGGCTTAATTTGGCTGATGTTTTCACTTAAAAAAATAGAACTTGCATCCAATAACATTATTCCATTTTCTTCAGCAAGAATTTTTTGACTTACCAATGTAGCAGGGCTAATATTAGCTTCAGCTGATTTACTTATAGCATTAGCTGTATCAAAATAATAGGAACTATTCTGCTCTACAAACTCCAGCTTGTCAAAATATCTTTTTATGGTAAATACCATGTTTTCACGAAAATTCCCTCGAAAATGCCCTGCCATCACAACACCATTTTCAGTATAACCAAAATAAATAAAGGTTTTATTTATTTGGTCGTTTTTAATGGCAATATACATTGAGCCATTAGTAGTATCTTGATACAACGTAAACAATCCTTCTTGTTTTATACAAGATTTAGTTTTTTCAGCTATAGTTGTTTTAGCTGAAACCGGCTTAGGAGTTTCCTTTGGTTTTTTCTTGGCATTGGCTGATACTACAATTGTACAAGCTAATACAATTAATAAACACTTTTTCATGCGATAGTATATTTAAAAACGAACTTACTTATTTTTTAGCAAATAACTTTAACCACTTAAATAATAACTTTAATTCATCAATATTATGGATACTTACCTATGTAATTCAACTTATTAATTTAAAACAACATTTTATTACTATGTTAAAAAAAAGTGAATAGGAATAGGTAATTCATCACGTATGTTTGCTTTTTAATTTTTATGAAAAAAACAATCATTTTGATGCTGGTTTTAATAACAACGTATGCATCACACGCACAAAAAAGCATTTGTATAGCATTTTACAACCAAGAAAATTTATTTGACACAATTGATGATCCGCATAAGAATGACAATGAATTTTTACCAACATCAAAGAAGGAGTGGAATACAGAAAAGTATTTAAACAAATTACAAAACATGTCAAAAGTTATTTCGTCCATTAACGATAATAAAGCACCGGATATTATTGGAATGGCTGAAGTAGAAAACAAAGAAATGGCACAGGCATTAACATCAACCGAATTATTAAAAAAACACAAATATACTGTTGTACATTTTGAGAGCCCTGATGAAAGAAGTATTGATAATGCATTACTTTTTAAATCCTCACAATTTAAATTAATATCAGCTACTCCAGTGCCGGTTATACTTTCTGATTTCCCTAATGTAAATACGCGTGATATTTTAATGGTGCGATTAGAGCAAAAAAAGAAACCAAAATCACAAGTTGTAGTTTTGGTAAATCATTTCCCTTCGCGTTTGGGTGGCGAGAAAAAAAGTGAACCAAAACGTTGGGGTGCAGCACAAATATTGCGCAATGTTTGTGATAGTTTATTTGCAAACAATCCGCAAGAAAATATTGTAATTATGGGTGATTTTAATGATGAGCCAACCAATAGTAGCATGGATAGTGTGTTGCGTGCCAAGGCTAGTGCATACGATTTAAACAACGGCAATTTATTTAATGCAATGTATGAAATGAAACTGAACAACGAGGGCTCATATTTATACCGCGGACACTATGAAATGTTAGACCAAATTATTTTGAGCAGTAGCATTACCTATTGTTCCGGAACGTTGTTTTATGAAAAAAGTTCAGCTACAGTTTATAAACAAGATTGGATGCTTGAACAAGAAGGAAAATACAAAGGCAGCCCAAAACGTACCTATGCCGGTAATAAATTCTTAAATGGGTATAGTGATCATTTGCCTGTATATATATATCTGAACTTTAAAAAGTAACTTTTCATGTCGGATAAGTATTTTCACGATGAAACCTTTATTAAGTTAAGCTCATTAAGTATTGGTGAATACGAAAACTGTGTATTTGATAATTGTGATTTTTCAAACTCCGATATAAGTGGAATTAATTTGGTAGAATGTATTTTTACCAATTGTAATCTAAGCTTAGTTAAACTAAACAAAACCTCATTACAAAATATTCAATTTAAATACTGCAAAATAATGGGTGTACGTTTTGATACCTGCAATCCGTTTGGTTTAAGTATTTCATTCCACAATTGCCAATTAAATCATTCTTCATTTTATAAACTAAAACTAAAGAAAACAATTTTCACAAATTGTCACTTACAAGAAACCGACTTTACTGAGGCGGATTTAAGTAATGCTGTATTTGAAAACTGTAACCTAATGCAAGCAATTTTCCTACAAACCAACTTAGAAAAAGTAGATTTTAGAACTGCCTATAATTATAGTATTGACCCGGAAAGGAACACAATGAAAAAAGCAAAATTTGCAATTGCCGGAGTAATCGGGTTATTACACAAGTACGATATTCTGATTGACTAATGACTCCAAGAATTGAAACAATACCTGCAAAAAAATTGGTAGGATTATACGCAGCAATAAGTATAAGTGCTTATAATGTTGCTGAACTTTGGAAAAAATTCATTCCTTTACTAAACAAAATTGAAAACAAAAAATCTTCCGATTTCTTTTCAATATCGCTGTACGATAATTCGTATTTTAATACGTTTTCTCCTTCAAAAACCTTTGAAAAATGGGTGGCAATTGAAGTAACTGAACACAATAATTTATCTATTGAACTATCTACATTTACTATTCCTTCAGGCATGTATGCAATATTTACGTACAAAGGACTAAGTTCCGATTTTACTGTTTTCGATTATATATATAATACATGGCTTCCTTCTTCAAATTACATACTTGATAACAGACCACATTTTGAAATTTTAGGAAGTAAATACCAAAACAACGACCCCAACTCAGAAGAAGAAATATATATACCAATTCAATTGAAATAAATACTCTAAAACCTAGATTACAATAAACAAAAAAGCGACAAACTGTTTAAAGTCTGTCGCTTTTTTATTGCGAATATTATTAACTAAAAGTGCATTCTGTTTTTCTTAAACATTAATTGTTCTTGCGATTCAACATGGTCAGGGTCAGGAATACAACAATCCACCGGACATACTGCAGCACATTGAGGCTCTTCATGAAAACCCACACATTCCGTACATTTACTTGTAACAATAAAATATGTATCATCAGAAACCGGTGCAAAACGTTTATGTGCATCCACCGATTCGCCATCAATTTCAATTGTTCCTGTTAAGCTTGTTCCATCCGCCCAAGCCCACTCAGCACCACCTTCATATATTGCATTATTCGGACATTCCGGTTCGCATGCACCACAATTGATGCACTCGTCTGTTATCATTATTGCCATAAGTTTCTATTTTGTTTTTGGTAAGACAAAGTTAAAATATCTTTTGTTGATTTGTAGTAATTAATTTAGTTCGCAATATTATGAAGTTTGAACAAATCATCAATACCTTTACGCAACTTGGATTGTTTCTAAAAAAGGAAATTGATAATAACCCTCCCGTATTTCACCAAGCGTATGTTAATAACAATTGGTTTACAATAGAATACACAAACAAGGCAATAAAGGCATGGGCTGATGAGTTATCAGCTAATAACATTAAGCAATGGTTAATGCCTTATGAAAACATACCTGCACCATCATCACAAAAAACAATTGCAATAATTATGGCAGGTAATATTCCACTTGTAGGGTTGCATGATTTATTAGCCGTGTTGGCAGCCGGACACAAAGCTCTAATAAAATTATCAAGTGATGATACGGTGTTAATGAAATGGATTATTAATGCTTTAGTTTCTATTTCTCCTGAACTTATTTCACGTATAGAAATTACGGATGAACGATTGCCAAAAAACTTTGATGCGGTAATAGCTACCGGAAGCAACAACACCAATAGATATTTCAGCTATTACTTTAAAGATAAACCGGTAGTATTACGTAAAGCGCGAACAAGTGTTGCAATTATTACAGGTAATGAAACTCCCGATGATTTATATAAATTAGGGTTAGATATTTTCACTTATTTTGGGCTTGGATGTAGAAATGTATCAAAAGTATTTATACCAAAAGAATATGACTTGGGGATACTATACGAAGGAATAGCTGATTTTTATGAACACATCAACCATCATAAATATGCTAACAATTACACTTATCACAAAGCTATTTTGCTAATGAATCTTACTGAACACTTAGACAATAATTTCATTCTCTTTAAGCAAGATAAAAATCTGTTTTCGCCATTGGGGGTACTTTATTACGAGCGTTATAACGATACAAATGAACTACAAGCTTTAATTCAAAATCACAAGGATGGAATACAGTGCATAGTAAGTAAAAATTCATTTAACAATTCAATTCCATTTGGTAAGGCGCAAGAGCCCGGACTAAAAGATTATGCAGACGGAGTAGATACCATGCAATTTTTATTATCTTTAAATTAAATCATTATGAAAACCATTTTAATTAGTGGAGCTTCGGGTAATTTAGGCAAAGCATTGGTGCAATATTTTCATAACCAAAATTACAATGTAGTCGGGTTAGTTCGTAAACAAAACGATTACTTTAAATCCTTACAAAACTATACCGAATTTGAAGTGGATTTAACCAATGAAATATCTGTTAATGATTGCATAGAGAAAATCTTAAAAAACGTCAATACTATTGATTTTGCTATATGCACAGCAGGTGGTTTTACAATGGGAAACATAGAAAACACATCAGTAGAAAATATTGAACAACAAATTCAATTAAATTTTTTCAGTGCTTTTACCCTATCCAAACCAATTTTAAACCAAATGAAAAAACAAGGTTTTGGAAAAATATTTTTTACAGGCTCTATGCAAGGACTATATGCGCATAAAGGCATATCTACAGTAGCATATACACTTTCAAAATCACTGTTGTTTCAATATGCTGAAATTATAAATACAAGTGTAAACAATACTTCAATTAAAGCACATGTAATAGTACCTTCAACCATTGATACCCCTCAAAACAGAGAAGCAATGCCAAATGCCGATTTTAGTAAATGGGAAAAACCCGAACAAATAGCAATGGTTATCGCAAGGTATGCTGACAAACCTAACAGCAAAACAGCAATTGTAATTAAAGATGAAATATAGGTTTAAATAAAAAGAGGTTGTCCCAAACAGACAACCCCTCTTCTATTTTAGAGTTTACCTAATTTATTCTACGCTAAACTTAATGGATTTACTTTCACCATCTACTGTAATTACAGCATAATAAATACCTCTTGATAGATGTGGTACATTAATTCCCACACTTTGATTATTTAATACGGATTGATTTACACTAGCCACTTGTTGTCCCAAAACATTTATTACAGAAACAACAGCATTTACAGGTTTTAAAACATCAAAGTATAGAAACACCTTATCCGTAACCGGATTAGGGAATAAAGAAATACGGCTGTTGTTAAGCAATACCTCATTTAACCCTACCGAGTGTTGTACATTTACAGCAAGTGATTTTTCAGCTCCTTTACAGTTGGTAGAACTTGTTTCAGTTACTTTAACTAACTCCGATGAACCTTTAACATTCCACTTAACGGTAATTGTAGAAGTTCCTGCCCCTGTTTTAATACTTCCACCGGAAGACACAACCCAAGCAAAATTAGATGAAGCAGAACCTACTACCGAATAAGTAGCCATACTATCTGTATAAGCAGATGTTGGTCCACTAATTTCACTGGTTGTAGGTAATGGAATTACACCAATAGCAATTTCACTGTTTGAAGATGTACATCCAACTTTAGTAATTGTAGCAGAATAATTACCACTATTTGCTGTTGAAACATTTCTAATTATTGGTCTTTGTTCAGTAGAGCTAAATCCGGCAGGACCTATCCATTGATAAGTAGCACCTGCAATATAATTTGCAAAAAGCTGAACACTATCGCCTACACACACATCGCCACTAATAGGGTTACTGCTTAATACAGGAGCTGTTGGAATACTATTTACAAGTACATTACTCACTGAAGGTAATGAAGCACAAGTTGATGATGTAGCATTAACAGTATAGTCACCTGCTTTTGCTAAAGTTAAATTAGTAACTGTAGGGTTTTGTAATGTAGAAGTAAATCCATCCGGACCACTCCAACTGTATGCAACCCCGACATCACTTTTTGCTGTTAAGTTTAACGTATTGCCCACGCATTTTACAAACGAATCCGTAACGATAGGTTGAGTAGGTAATTCATTAACTATAAATGCAGCTGAAGCCGGTACCGATTTACACCCATTCACAATTGCAACTACTTCGTATGAACCGGTTGCATTTTTTGTAGCTCCACTTATTACCGGATTGCGTGAACTGGATGCAAAATTATTTGGACCTGTCCAACTATATGTTGCATTTGCAATTGTTGAAGCAGTAAAAATTGCATTTGCTCCTTCACATATTGGGCTATTAGTGGTAACAGTAGGTGATGCAGGATTAGCCTTAACAGTAACTGTTGTAGTGCCGGATAATGATGAACACCCCGAATCTGTTACAATTAAATTGTAAGTTCCGGTATTTGCTGAAACGGAAGAACTAATAACCGGATTTTTATCGGAAGAAGTAAAATTATTCGGGCCTGTCCATGCATACGTAGCATTTACACCAACACCAATTCCATTTCCAAAAAGTTTTATCGAATCATTTTCACATACAGAACCCGTACCTGAAACAGACGGGCGAGCAGGAATACGATGTACTTTAACATTAGTTGTAGATGTTGGTGAAGTACCACAACCCGATACGGTAACTTGTACACTATAATTACCGGCTTTTGCCGCATTTGCATTAGTAATGCTTGGATTTTGTGCAGTAGATGTAAATCCATCGGGACCACTCCATGCGTATGTTGCTCCGGTTACACCCGATGCTGTAAGATTAATTGTTTCACCATCACATAAAGGCCCATTATTACTTACGGTTGGTGCCGGAGGTAATGTATTAACAACAAGCGTTGTATTACCTGCAGCAGAAGTTCCACAACCGCTTGTAGTGGCAGTTACACTATATATTCCGGCTTCTGTTGAACTCACATTATTTATAACAGGATTTTGTTGTGTAGAAGTAAAATTATTCGGACCCGTCCAACTGTATGTAGCACCGTTTATTGTTGATGCACCAAGTTGTAAATTCTGTCCGGGGCAAAGTGGTCCATTATTAGTTGCCACTGGAGTTGGAGTTAAAGATGTGATTTGAACATTTACTACTCCCGGTTTCGATGGGCAGCCATTTACAGTTGCTATCACACTATAATTTCCGGCATCCAATAATTTTAATGAATCACGTATAGGATTTTGTAGTGATGAAGTAAAATTATTCGGGCCACTCCAAGCGTATGTTGCATTTGGTATTGTAGATGCAGTTAAGCTCAACGTTTGATTAACACACAATGGACTATTACTTGTAACTGCCGGTGTATCCGGAGAAATATTTACTACAACGTTTGTGCTTACCATTTGAGAAGAGCATCCGTTACTACTTAGCACCACATTATAAGTTCCTGCAAAGGATGTATTAGCATTAGTTCGAATTGGATTTTGTTGGCTTGATGAAAAATTATTAGGACCAGTCCAAATATATGTACCACCTGAATAATTGCTTGCTGTTAAATTTAAATTATCTCCGGTACAAATTGGACTATTAGTGCTAATTGTAGGTGCTGCCGGAACTTTATTTACCGGTGCATATACCGAGTAAGGCCCCATTGTGCCACAACCTGTCGCTGTAATTGTAACATAATATGTACCCGAATCAGTAGTAGTTGCATTAGTAATACTTGGCGCTTGTAAACTGGAAGTAAAACTATTCGGACCTGTCCAAGAATAAGTTGCACCAGAAAATTGAGTTGCAGATAAATTCAAAGTTTGACCTGCACATATCGGTCCATTACTTGTTGCTGATGGCGTACTATTTACAGAAACATAAGTGCTTGCAACAACAGAGGTACATCCGGCAACAATTGCCACAGCACTATAATTTCCCATTGCAGAAATTCCGGCATTAGGAATGGTTGGGTTTCGTAAAGATGAAGTAAATCCATTTGGCCCTGTCCATCGGTACGTAGCATCGGGTATTGAATCAGCGGTTAGTTGCAATGTAGCACCAACACATAATGGACTATTGCTACTAACATTGGGTGGATTTGGTGCAGTGCCTACCACTTTACTTTTTGTATCTACACAGCCTACTCGCCACCCTACAACAGTGCTCCGTAAGGTTGTTGTATGTGGTACATTATAGGCATATATTTTTAATCCAAGTATGGTATCTTTTGAAGGTGTAGTATCGCCATAATTCCAGTTACTGCTGTAGTTTAAATAGTTTATAGTTGTACTAGTTACATTTTGAAATGCACGAAAATTATAAAACTTATTAAACAAAACAGGTGATGAGGTGTTTGTAAATTGAATTAAATTTCCTCCGGTATTACAGTCTGAAATTGTAAAGTCAGCCGATAATGAATAAGCTACGTGCGGTAAAAATATGAAATCAGCATCAAAAACCGGCCCACCTACATTCACATTATAACTCCTGATAAAATTTGAGCCAATTTTAACTGAACTCAACCATTCATTTCTTCCATTGGGTGGCGAAGCTGACCATGAATTGGTAATTATTGATACATTAACACTTGATGATGTTTCTATAGTTAAAACATACGGTGCATTGGTAGTAACTGCATTAGTAAATGTAGCCACTCTGCGCATGGCTGAGAGTAATCCTCCTCCAAAAGTTGAATCTACAGGAACAACAACACTTGCAAGTGGAGACCCGGTAGGCATGGAATCAATACCGGCTGCATACATCCTACACGTAATATTAATAATTTGATTTGTGTTAGCACTTTGCCATCCATAAAAATCAAATCCTGAAACTGTAATTGCTTGTGGTGCATCATACCACTGTGCAAAAATACTTCCACTTGTAGCACTATTCAATGCTATCGCATTAAACTGTGTTGCCTTATACCAAGGGTAATAAATGGTATCACCACATGCTGATGTTTTACCTAACCCGTTGGATTGTCGGTATGACATTTGACCGCTTGGGTGTAAATCATTTATCAAATTTACGGAGGTAAGTTGCAAACCTTGTGCAATACCATTTACTGTGATACCTACTAAAGTAGTGAGTAACACAAATGAAAAAAGTGTAATTATTTTTCTCATGATTTAATTAGCTTAATAAATCAAATATATATTATAATTTTTTGATTTACACAAACTTTTTAGTTCCAACTTTTCATCTAATTTTAATAATTATGTTTGATTTTAGTTAAAACCAATTTACTTTTGGGTGAATTAATATTTAATTGCTATGTTTAACTTCATGAATAATTTTGTAGAATCATTAGCATTTCTACGAATAGTTGCATCACCTACATTAATAGGATTAATTTTAGGCTGGCTAATTCGATTAGCATATCCAGGCAATACAGGTACAATTATGGGCTATTCAGTTTCGGTACTTGGATTTATTATTGGGATTATTTGGGGAGTACGGGTTTGGAGAAAACAAAGCACTGTTACTTACATGGCAAAAATTATGGCAACACCCGAGTTGGATAATAAAGATGATGAAGTGGATTCAACCGCAAAGAAGTAAATTATACTTTTACAGAATTTTCAATCCCAAAAATTCTGTTTACCAAACATCAAACTACAAATAAATTTTCAGCAAATTTCAAACTAACTGTTGATCGGCTTTTGTTTACTTTTATTTCAATAGACCCATCAAACTCATGCCTATTTAATATTTCAATTGTACTGCTTAACCCCAACCCTATTTTCATTGCATATTGCAAAAATGAAGCACTTGTATCTTTTACTGCAACTAACTTACAGATACTCCCTATCGGAATTTCAGCCAGAGTTTTCCGTTTTTGATATTTTATTTTACCCTTAGCATTTGGAATGGGGTCACCATGTGGGTCAGTAACAGGATAATCTAAAAACTTCTCCAATTGCTCAATTAATTTTTTGGATTTTATATGTTCCAATTGCTCGGCTACTTCATGCACTTCGTCCCAACTAAAATCCAATTTTTCATATAAAAATGTTTCCCATAATCGGTGTCTTCTTACTATATCCACTGCATAATCTTTGCCTTTTTGTGTCAAAGTAATTTTCCTGTATTTTTCGTAGGATACTAAATCCTTTTCCTTTAATTTTTTAAGCATATCATTTACCGTAGCCGGAGTTACATCTAAATAGGATGCCAATGCATTTGTTCCTGTTTCATTGGATGATTCAGCCATAGTAGTTAAATGAAACATTGCTTTTAAATAATTTTCTTCTGCGTGTGATAACATAACTTCACAAATATAAAAAGGTTTTTCTAAAAATATTTGTTTGGCTTACCTAACTTTATTAGTTTTGCAAACGAAATTATATAATCGTGCGAAAAAGCTTATTTGCAATTTTTGTTTTATTTATTCAAAGTTCAGTATTCTCTCAATCAAGGAGTATATCTGGTATTGTATATGATTTCATCACTAAACAACCTATTGAATTTTGTAATGTTATAGTATTGGATGATAAGCAAAGAGGAATAGTAACTGATGGAAAAGGGAAATTTACAATAGAAATAGAAAATGTAAAGAAAATCATTTTTCACTCCATAGGCTACAAAACAGATACATTAAACATTAAACCCAAACAAGATAAATATATAATACACTTAAAACCTACAAGTATAGAACTTAACGACATTGTAATAACAGGAACAACACGTGCTACACGAATAAAAGAAAATCCAATTGCAATAGTAGCAATATCACCCAAGCAAATTGAAACAACAATAGAAAGCAATATTGTAGATGCCTTGGTAAAAAATGCACCCGGATTAACATCAGTAAAAACCGGACCAAACATCTCAAAACCATTTATTCATGGTTTAGGATATAACAGAGTACTTACTTTATACGATGGAGTGCGTCAAGAAGGGCAACAATATGGCGATGAACATGGATTAGAAATAGATGACTACACCATTGAAAAAGCAGAAGTGATTAAAGGGCCTGCAAGTTTATTGTATGGCTCCGATGCTATTGCAGGAGTGGTTAGTTTATTCCCATCAAAACCTATAAACACGGATAGAAATATTTGCGGAAAGTTTACCACTGAATACCAAACAAACAATGGCTTAATAGGCAACGGGCTGCAAGTTGCTTTAAATAAAAACAAAATTGCTTTTGCATTACGAGGTTCATACAGAAAAGCAAAGAATTACAAAAACCCGGTAGATGGATTAGTATATTTAACAGGGTATGAAGTAACAAATCTTTCCGCATTAGTTGGATTTAACGCAAGCAAAGGTTTTACGCACATTAATTTT
>JACFNJ010000260.1:2003-2385 GCA_019454865.1 Bacteroidia bacterium | reverse complement strand
ATGTTAATTGCAGCTCTTACTGCCAACGGAACAAGTACTATCCATAATATTGAGCAAATAGACAGAGGGTATCAATTTATTGACAAACGACTTCAAGCAATTGGTGCAGATATTACACGTATTGACTAAATTGCTGCCATGTATAAATGGTTTTTACTTGTGATTATTTGTGCTAATGGTTTTATAAGTAATGCTCAGATAAATTATAAAATAGGCGATACAATTCCTGTATTTTCTGCCACAACCCATGATGGTGGTATTTACACTTTAGATACTGTTTTGCTACGTAAAACCATATTGGTGTTATGGGCAAGCTGGAATAGTTATTCCATGCAATTGATGAATGAAATAAAACAGCAGTACGCTTTTGTAAATCCTACAC
>JACFNJ010000260.1:0-1993 GCA_019454865.1 Bacteroidia bacterium | reverse complement strand
AATGATATAAGTATTGACCAACGAAAAGACCTTTATGACCTTACCTTGTATCGTGAAAAGTGGCAATGGGAAACACATTTGTATGAAAAGTTTGGATGGGAATCGGATGTAATTAATCTTTTAAAATTAAAACAAGTACCTACTTTCTTTTTGCTGGATGAAAATAGGGTAGTACTTTCCATTAACCCCGATGTTACACAAATACGAAGTCTATTGTCCAAGTACAGGGTGGTTCAAAATTTGCCAAATTGACACATTAAATTTAAATGGCAATGTATTTGCCAAATTGAGGCGAAATCAATTGTTTGTAACGAGATGAATCAAGAAAAAAATAAGGACGAAAACACAATCCAAAACCAAGAAACTGTAAATAACACGGATACTATTGCTAATGATGCAGAGAAATTGACAGAAGAAACTGCCGAAACAACCGAAACACCAGCACGTGATTTTGAAGCAGAGTTAAAAGAAAAAGACGATAAATATATACGTTTATATGCGGAGTTTGAAAATTACAAACGTAGAACCATGCAAGAGCGAATTGAATTATTTAAAACAGCAGGGCAAGAAATTATGTTGGCTATGATTCCTGTTTTAGATGATTTTGAACGGGCATTAAAAGCGATGGAAACAGCTACGGATGTTAATTCTATAAAAGAAGGAATAGATTTAGTGAGTCAAAAATTTAAAAACACATTGATGCAAAATGGCTTAAAACCGATGGATTGTATTGGCAAGCCATTTAATGCGGATTTACACGAAGCAATTACAAATATTCCGGCACCTACAGAAGACCTGAAAGATAAAATTGTTGACGAAGTAGAAAAAGGTTATTTATTAGGTGAAAAAGTGATACGTTACGCTAAGGTTGTTGTAGGTTCATAATTAAATAAAAAATTCAACCTTGCTTGCCTTTTAAAAGTAAGTAGGTAAAAGAAAGTATATGGCAAAAAGAGATTTTTACGAAATATTAGGAGTTGGTAGAAGTGCTTCAACGGATGAAATAAAAAAAGCATATCGTCAGCTTGCAATAAAATATCATCCGGATAAAAATCCAGGAGACAAAGCAGCTGAGGAAAAATTTAAAGAAGCAGCTGAGGCTTATGAAATTTTGAGTGATTCAACCAAGCGAGCGAATTACGATAGATTCGGACATCAAGGGAATAGTGCATCAGGCGGAGGCGGACATTATGGTGGTGGTATGAGTATGGATGATATTTTTAGTCAGTTTGGTGATGTATTTGGTGATGGAAATCCATTTGAATCATTTTTTGGAGGAGGCGGACGAGGCAGTAGGGGCGGACACGGTGGATATAGAGGTAATAATGTTCGGATAAAAGTAAAACTTACATTAAAAGAAGTTGCATCGGGTGTTGAGAAAAAAGTAAAATACAACCGATTGGTAACAGCAGATGGATTAACATTTAAAAACTGTGGAACGTGTCAAGGTACCGGGCAAGTAAGACGAGTTACCCAAACTTTTTTAGGACAAATGGCAACCACAGCAGCGTGTCCTACTTGTCATGGTTCGGGTAGGGTAGTAGATAAGCGCCCAAGTGGTGTTTCAGCAGATGGGCTTCAGCAAAAAGAAGAAATTGTAAGTATAAATATACCAGCCGGAGTTACCGAAGGAATGCAACTAAGCATGAGTGGTAAAGGAAACATGGGACCAAATGGTGGACCTGCAGGTGATTTAATTATAATGATTGAAGAAACTGAAGATGCAAATTTGAAACGCGAAGGAAATAATATTGTTTTTGATTTGCATATTAGTTTTATAGATGCTGCATTGGGTACAAGCGTAGAAGTACCTACCGTAGATGGAAAAGTAAAGTTAAAAATAGATGCCGGTACACAAGGCGGAAAAATATTACGATTACGCGATAAAGGTATTATTGATTTGAACTCACATCGCAGAGGCGATCAACTAATTCATGTAAATATATGGACACCGCAAAAGCTTACTTCTGATGAAAAAGCCTTATTAGAAAAA
>JACFNJ010000259.1 GCA_019454865.1 Bacteroidia bacterium | reverse complement strand
ACGCGCTTATTCATCATTATTTCCTCCTTGAAATCTTTTCATCTTCATCATCATCATTGAAAATATAGGTCACATCATCGTTAACGAGATAATGTTTTTGGGCTTGGTTTAACAATCACCTCCTTTCAGGTTGTTGTGATGATACTGGGTTGAGCCAGAATAGCCTGGTAAATCAGAGCCATTCCGCCGATGACACAGGCATCGGAACCGTGTTGGGCCAGAACAACCTGGGTTGCCTCGGTATTCCAGCGCAAGGCCCGTCGGTAGAGTTCGGTTTTGAGGGCGGGCAGTAATACTTCGCCCAAACTTTCGTTGATGCCGCCCAAAACAACCAACTCCGGATTAAAATTGTTGACCAGAGAAGCGACCCCCACACCTAAATAGCAGCCGATTTCCTGCAAAATTTCCAGCGTGAGCGCGTCGTTGGCGCGGGCTGCTTGCTGAATATCGGCCAGGTTCAGGGTATCGGAACTGCCGTTAACAATTTTGGTGAGCAGGCTGGGCCGGCCTTTGCTGAGTTGGGCCTGGATACGTTTAAGCAAAGCCCGGTTGCTCACCAGGGTTTCCCAGCAGCCGCGATTGCCGCAGTTACAAAGCTCTCCATCCGGCAGCACGGTCATGTGGCCCACTTCGCCGGCAAAGCCGGTAACGCCGGTGAGCAACTGTCCGCCCTGGATAATGCCGCCGCCAATCCCCACGCCAATACTAATGTATACAATGTCGTTGTAATGCTGGGCCGCACCAAAATAAAATTCGCCCAAAGCGGCCATGTTGGCGTTGTTATCAACAAAAATGGGCAGGTTGAATTGCCGGCGCAGAATAGCGCCCAGCGGTACATTTTCCCAACGCAGGTTGGGGCCAAACAGCAGGGTGTCGGTGTCTCGATCTACCAGGCCGGGCACGCCCAGCGCCAGGCCGAGTACGGGAATCCCGGCGCTTTGGGCGGCAGCGACAGCCTGGTTTAAAAGCTCAAAGAGTTGTTGCAGCACCTCTTGGTAATCCGCGCCCGGTGCCGTTACTTCTTTGCTGCGCCAGATAATTTCGGTGGTAAAGTTGGCGCAAATAACAGAAATAAACCCAACCTCAATTTCGGCGCTGATAATGCAGCCGGCATTGGGGTTAAATTCCAGCAGCATGGCCGGCCGGCCAGCACCGGTGGTATTTAAACCCACTTCTCTGACAAATTGATGGGTGATTAGTTCCTGGACCAAACTGGAAACGGTGGTTTTATTCAGGCCGGTCATCTCGGCAAGGGCAGACCGCGAAATGGGGGCATGTTGGTGGAGCCGATTCATGATCGCCGAGAGGTTAATCTCGCGAACAAGCGCCTGATTTCCAGTTCGGTGACGATAAGGTCGAGTCGCCAATGTCTGACCTCAAATACGTTGATAAATCGCGGCCCAATTTTGTTTGTTGATGCAACAAACTAAACGTGACGGAAGTTTAGCATACTTTGCATACTGTGTCAAAACCATCAGTATTATTTTAATATGTTACTTGTATACAACTAACATACATTTTTTAAGTGAGGTTTTGCACGGCAAAACCTCACTTTGCTACTCGATAATACCGGCCCTACGCCCAGAACATTTCGCCGGGTTGCTCAAACATAACCGCCTCTTTGAGCAGAGCCACCGCTTTGCCCAACCCCTCGTCGGTTGACATCAGCGCGTCTTCGTGTTCAATGGAGATCACGTAATCGTAACCCACCAGCCGCAGAGCGCTGATCATGTCTTTCCACACCGTAGCGCCGTGGCCGTAGCCAATACTCCGAAATGTCCAGGCCCGATGCAGAATTTGGTTATAGGGTTTGGCATCGTTGCAGCCGTTTACGGCCACATTCAGCGAGTCAACGTAGGTGTCTTTGCCATGCACGTGGAAAATGGCGTCGCCCAGCTTTCTAATGGCCGCCACCGGGTCAACCCCGTTCCAGAACAGGTGGCTGGGGTCAAAATTGCAACCAAACACTGGCCGGGTGACGGTGCGGAGTTTGATCAGCGTTTCCACGTTGTAAACCAGCATGCCCGGGTGCATTTCAAAGGCAAATCTGAGGCCGTGCTCGTCGATAAATTTGGCGGTTTTTTGCCAGTAGGGGATGGCCACTTCGTTCCACTGGTAGTTGAGGGCTTCCAAAAAATGGGGCGGCCACGGGCAGGTGACCCAGTTGGGGATTTTGTCGCCGGGTGCGCCGGCCGGCAGGCCGGAAAAACCGTTGACAACCGGCACTCCCAGCAGAGCGGCCAATTCTACTGCTCTGCGAATATCTTCATCGGCTTTGGCAGCAACATCCGGGTTGGGGTCGAGCGGGTTGTTGTGTACACTGAGGGCGCTCAGCAGCAGCCCGCGGGATTTAAGTGCGTCCAGATATTTCTGGCGGGCGGTTTCACT